>NZ_LPVS01000010.1:0-261604 GCF_014843905.1 Mesorhizobium silamurunense
AATCACCCAACAGATATCAACTCAACAAATTAATGGGTCCTGACCCTAGCTAGAGCTGCGGCCGGTACCGCAGGCACCGATCTGGGCGGATGCATATGAAACGGGCTGGCGATAACATCGCGGGCTCGCAACCATCTAAAATTGGCCTCTCCGAGCCGGCGAGAACAAGCTGACTTTGCCGTGCTCGCGGCGATAAGGGGTCGGTGGTGGTCAGCGCGATCGACCGCGACGTCCGCCTGAGTTGCCGGCCTTGATATGATCGACCAGGGCCCGCAGCTTCGGGGCCATATTCCTTCTGTTTGGGAAATATAGAAAAAAGCCCGGAAATGACGGCAGATATTGCTCAAGCAAGGAGACGAGCGCGCCGCTCTCGACGTAGGGGCGGAAAGTCTCCTCGGTAGCGAAGGTGATACCAGCCCCAGCCATCGCACTGCGCAGCATGAGGCGCAAATCATTTGTGGTGATCTGCGGCTCAACCGCGACATTGAAGGAAGTGCCGTTTTCTTCGAATTCCCATCGGTAAGGCGCGATTTCCGGCGAACGGCGCCAACCGATGCAGCGGTGGCGGACCAGATCGCGGGGATGTTCCGGCATACCGTTCGCCACGAGGTATTCAGGAGAAGCGACGACAGCCTCTCTCACTTGTCCACCGACAGGCACGGCGATCATGTCCTGCTCTATGACCTCGCCCAACCGAACCCCCGCATCGAACCCGGCGGCAACGATGTCGAATTCCTCATCCGTTACGGTGACATCGACAATCACGTGCGGATGCGCTTCGGCAAAGGCCGCCAACAAAGGACCGGACAGAAACGGCTCGGCAATCGAGGTGACCGCAATCCTCAGCCTCCCCCGGGGGGATTGGTCGCCATCGACACCCTCGAGCACCTGCGCGATATCGGACATCGGCTGACAGAGCGCCTCATAGAGCCGCTGCCCCGCCTCAGTCAGGCGCACGGCCCTGGTGGTCCGCGTGACGAGCATCGCACCGAAACTGTCTTCAAACCGTCGTATCCCCTGGCTGACGGCAGAGCGGGTGACCCCTAGACGATCAGCGGCGGCGCGAAAATTATCCTCCTCGGCCACGGCAAGAAAGAGGGGGAGAAGATTATAGTCTAGCTGCATTGTCAAACACTGCTAACCACTTAGTCGAGCATTCGACAGATACACGCAACATCGATTCTCGTCCAACCTTTTGGTGCCTTTCGACAACCAGAAGGAATATCGACATGAAAGCACTATTTCTCGCAGCCTGCCTGCTGGCCCTGGCTGAACCGGTCGCGGCCCAACCCTGTCCGCAGGACGGAGCCAACGCTCCACTTGCACTTCACAAATCATGGATCATGGAGGGGTGGGAACGCCATGAGGGAGATCCCACTTTCGTCTTCGCCGAGAAGATGAGCCGCTATTATGATTTGAACAGGCCTCGGGGCGTTTTCTACGACAACTTCGCGCCCGGCTCGACACAGCTTTTCGACAACGCCGCTGTCTACGGAGCCAACTGGGAGGATCTGCAGAATGGCGCGCGCTCCGTTCTCCACGCGCTCACCGGCGGTGAGGATCAGATTGCGGGAGGCAATATCGCCTCCACGACGATCGGTTTTGTCGGGCAGATCAGCCGCCTCGACGGAGAGGTCGTCGCATTCGACGGGCGCTCGCAGCTCGGCTGGGTCTGCATCGACGGCGCGTGGAAGATCCGTCAGGAGCTGAATTACGCTCGGGTGGTCAAACCGGAGGATATTGCACACTACTATCGGCAGAAGGCGGAAGGCAAATGAGCATGACCGATGCTACCCATCCCTACGTCGGCATGTGGGTTACGGCAGATGGCCATATCCGGCATGAACTCCTGCCCACCGGTCGCTATGTCGAGGCACGCGGCAATCGTGAGCAAGCCTACGAGGGACGCTACGAGATAAATGCGAGCCACATCGACTATTGGGACGACACCGGCTTCTCCGCCGACGGCGAGTTCGTTGACGGCATCCTGCACCATGCCGGCATGATCCTCTATCGGCAATAGACGGTGGAAATTTGGGGGCAAGGCGTGGATTTCGCGCCCGGCCCTTCCAATACGGCTCACCCTGCAGGCGGGTAGCGCAGGCACCGATCTGGCGGAAATGGATGTATGCGAAACAGGCCTGCGATAGGATCGCGGGCCTGATTCATTTTCGGTGCCCCGCGATGGATGATGACAAGCCCGCTCGCCGGCGGACCAGCGACCTGACCAGCGGCCCCATTCCCCGCACGCTGCTTTTATTTGCCCTGCCGGTGCTCGGCTCCAACGTGCTGCAGTCGCTCAACGGCTCGATCAACGCCGTCTGGGTCGGCCGCTTCCTCGGCGAAGCGGCGCTGACCGCGACCTCCAATGCCAATCTGGTGCTGTTTCTGATCCTCGGCACGGTCTTCGGCATCGGCATGGCGGCGACCATTCTGGTCGCGCAGTCCGTCGGCGCCCGCGACCTGCCGGAGGCACGGCGCATCGTCGGCACGAGCGCCACCTTCTTCTTCCTCGTCTCGGTGGTTTTCGCGGTCTGCGGCTGGATCTGGGTCGACGCCATCCTCACCGGGCTCGGCACGCCGGCGGACGCCTTGCCGCTGGCGCGCGCCTATCTGCGCATCATCTTCGTCGCCGTGCCGATGATGAATCTTTTGTCCTTCGTCATGACGGTGCTGCGCGGCGCTGGCGATTCGCGCACGCCATTTGTCTTCATGGCGCTGGCGGTCGTGCTCGACGTCGTCCTGAACCCGCTCCTGATCCGGGGCATCGGCCCCTTCCCCGCGCTTGGCATCGCCGGGTCGGCCACCTCGACGCTGATCGGCCAGGCGGTGAGCGTGATCGCCATCCTGATCGTGCTTTATGCGCGCAAGCACCCTTTGCGACTGGCGGGCAGCGACCTCGCTCTGCTCAAGCCCGATCCGGCGCTTTTGCGTATCGTCGTCTTCAAGGGCATTCCGATGGGCTTGCAGATGATCGTCATCTCGGCCGCGGCGCTGACCGTGATGGGCATCGTCAACTCCTACGGCTCCCAGGTCGCGGCAGCCTATGGCATCGCGGCGCAGCTCTGGACCTATATCCAGATGCCGGCTCTGGCCATCGGCGCCGCCGTCTCCTCGATGGCGGCGCAGAATGTCGGCGCCGGACGCTGGGATCGCATCGGCAAGGTCGCCGCTTCGGGCGTCGGGTTCAACCTCGTGCTCACCGGCGCGCTGGTGGCGCTGATTTTCCTCTTCGACCGCCCGGTGCTCGGTCTTTTCCTGAGCGGCGACAGCACGGCGATCGACATCGCCGCCCACATCAACAAGGTGGCGTCCTGGTCCTTCATCCTGTTCGGCATCACCATTGTGCTCTTCGCCACAGTGCGCGCCACCGGCGCGGTCATGCCGCCGCTGGTCATCCTGATCATCTCGGTGCTGATCGTGCGCACCGGCTTTGCCTATTCCATGCGAAGCGTCATCGGCGAGGAAGCGCTGTGGTGGAGCTTTCCGGCCGGCTCGATCGCCTCTTTGGCGCTCGCCGCCGCCTACTATCGTTTCGGCCGCTGGCGGACCATGCACATGATCGAGGACCGCCCGGCCGCCGGCGAACCGCCGGACACCGGCCTCGGCGTGCCGCGCCAGCGTGCGCACCTCTCGCCCGAGACGCCGAACGGCTGAGGACGCGCCGGCTGCCCGAGATCACTTCGCGTAGCGTGCGCCGAACCCCAGCGCCACCAGCGAGAAGATCGTGATCATGCCGGCGAAGGCCAGGCTGGCGACGGTTGCATTCGTCAGGCTCGACAGCATGCCGATGCCGATCACCGGCAACGCGTTGCCGCAGAAGCAGCAGATGAAGAAAGCCGAGACCACTTCGGCGCGGCGGTCGGCCGGCGCGATGTGGTTCACCACTTGCAGGCCGCCGCGATAGCCGAGCGCCGCCGCCACGCCGCAGAAGGCCGTGGCGACGATCATCATCGCCATCGACGCAAAGACCTGCGCGGCGACGACCAGCGCCACCGTCGGTATCATCAGGACAAGTGCCGCCAGCATGACGGTGCGGCTGGCGAGCCGTGCCGTCGCCAGGATTGTCGCGGCTGTCACGACCGCCAGCTCGAAAAACAGTGCGCCGGCCTCGGCGTGATTGGTGACGTGCAGTTGCTGGGCCAGAACGCTCGGCGCCAGCGCCGCATAGAAGCCGACAAGAGCCATCGCGCCGAAGCCGGTCACCGCAGGCGCCACGAACCGCGCGCGGATGCTGTCGGGAACCGAAAGCCGCGGCCGGATCGGGATGTCTGAGAGCCGCCTCCGCTCAGACACGGTCTCGCGGGTGCGCCAGATCAGCAGCATGACCAGCACCAGCAGTGCGAGATAGACGGCGAATGTCAGTCTGAGCGGCCAGGGCGCATATTCGGCGAGCAACCCCGATGTCAGTGCGCCGAGGCCAAGGCCGACGAAGTTGGTGCTTGTGGCAATGATGGCGGCGCGCGACTTGTCCTCGCCTTCGATCAGCTCGGCGAGCCAGGCGGTGCCTGTTCCCGCGCCGATCCCGATGCCGAGCCCGCTGAGGATACGGGCGGCGTCGAGCCACGCCAGATTTTCGGCGAAGAGGAAAAACAGCGCGCTGACCACGGCGACGCCCATCGCCGCCATGGCTGCCGGACGGCGACCAACGATGTCCGACAATCGGCCGAAAAACAGCAGCGCCGCCAGATTGCCGACCACATAGACTGCGTAGACCAGCGTCAGCGTGATCTGCGAGAAGCCGAAGGCCTGTTTGTAGATCACGTAGAGCGGCGTCAGCGCGGTGCTGCCGGCAAAGAGCGCTGCGATCATGGCCGCAACGACTGCCATTGCGATACCGCCGCCAAGTTCTTTGTCGCGTGTGATGGTCTGAGCGTAGCTGGTCATCGGAACCTCCGGCCAGTTTGCAAACCCCCGGCCCCATGTAGTGGCGGCCTGCGCGCTTGCCGAACGCCCTCCTGACAATTCTGGCAGTATGGCCTTGCGCGAAATCCTCCCGTAACGTTTGTCGACCGATGACGGAGGAACCATGGGCAAGGGAAGGGTCGAGGCATTCACCGATGGCGTCGTGGCCATCATCATCACCATCATGGTGCTGGAGCTGAAGGTCCCGCACGGTGAGGACTTTTCAGCGCTGGCACCCTTGTGGCCGATCTTCTTCAGCTACGTGCTGTCCTTCATCAACGTCGGTATCTACTGGAACAATCTGCACAACATGTTCCACACCGTTCAGCGGGTCGATGGCCGCGTACTATGGGCGAACCTGCACTTGCTGTTCTGGCTGTCGCTGATGCCGGTGACGACCGCCTTCATGGGCGAGAACCATTTCGCGCCGGTGCCCGTCGCCGTTTATGGCGTCGACCTCGCGCTCTGCGCGTTCGCCTACTACATTCTCGTCATCGAGTTGCGCCATCTGCATGGCGCGGACACGACATTTGCCAAGGCAGTGGGCCGTGACCGCAAAGGCAAGATCTCGCTGGCGATCTACATCGCAGGTGTGCTGCTCACCTACGTCAACCAGTGGATCGGCGTCGCCCTCTATGTGGCTGTGGCGATGATATGGTTCGTGCCGGACAGGCGCTTCGAACGGCTCATCGAAAAGTAGCGGCTGTTACTGCCGCATCGCCTTCAGCTTCTCGGCCGCGGAAGCCGCAAGATCGGCATAGCGCTCTTCCAGCCGCTCCGCGGCCTTGATGACGGGAAAGTCATGGCCGAACTTCTCCAGCGCCAGGCGCAGCTTTTCGGCGAAATCCGCCTGTTGTTCCAGCGCCGAAAACAGCGTCTTGACCTGCGCCTCGCTGATATTGGGGTCGGCAAGCATCTTCGGCACATCGCGGCCCATCTGCTCGCCGGTGGCGGTCTGCTCTTTCAGGATTCCGATCCAATCGGTCAATGCCGAGCTCCTTTTTCTTTGCAGCATGCGCGGCGGACGCTGCCGCGGTCAACCCGTTGCCGCCATCGCGGCCAACCCGTTGCCGCCATCGCGGTCGTCCATTGCGGCGATCAAGGCTTGTCTCGGCCCTGACCGGCGTTAAGTTCGGCTCGACCGGAACAAGGACATCGATCATGACCAGCGACGCCGAAATCCAGACCGCCCTGCCCGCTTTCGCCGCCGGCAATGTCGCCGTCGTCACCGGCGGCGCCAGCGGCATCGGCCTTGCCGCGGCGAAACGGTTCGCGGCCATGGGCATGAAGACGGTGATTGCCGATATCGGCGGCGTGCGTCTCGACCAGGCCCGGCAGGCGGTCGCCGCCATCGCCGGGGACGATGCCGTTCTCCCGATTCCCACCGACGTCGCCAGTGCCGACGAAGTCGACCGCCTGGCGGAACTCACCTATGGCGCATTCGGTGCGGTTTCAGTGCTGATGAACAATGCCGGGGTCGGCAACAATCCGGGAAAGCCGTGGGAAAACCGTGACGCCTGGAAGCGGCTGCTCGACATCAATTTCTGGGGCGTTGTACATGGCGTCGAGGCCTTCGCGCCCCGCATGCTGGCGACGGGCAGGCTGGGCCTGATCATCAACACCGGCTCCAAGCAAGGCATCACCACCCCGCCCGGCAATCTCGCCTACAACGTCTCCAAGGCGGGCGTGAAGACATTTACCGAGGGGCTGGCGCATGCGCTGCGCAACGAGCCGGGAGCAAAGGTCTCCGCACACCTCTTGATACCGGGTTTCACCTATACCGGCCTGACCGAAGGCGCGACGGAAAAGCCGGCCGGCGCCTGGACCGGCGAGCAGGTGATCGATTTCATGCTGGCATCGCTCAAGCAGGACGACTTCTACATCCTTTGCCCGGACAACGAGGTTGCGCGGCCGACGGATGAAAAGCGCATAGCCTGGGCGATCGGCGACATCATCGAAAACCGCCCTGCCCTGTCGCGCTGGCATCCGGATCACAAGGACGCGTTCGCGGCCTTTATGAACCGCTAGAGAACCCCGCACGAGCCGAAAGCCCATAAGCTGAGCAGGTCCGGTTCTTACCGCGCCAATCTTTTCTTTAATTCGCAAAGGTCGTGCCCGAACGACAAGGCTGCGCTCAAGCGGCGTGTTTTTTGGGAGCGTGCTTTTGCGCGGCTTTCTTCACGGCCGCCGCGGCGACCTCCCGGTCATGCCGCTTTGCGGCCTTTTCGCATTTTTCGCGGATCTCCTCGACCTCGGATTCAGTCAGATGCTCGATGCCGATGAAGGTGTTGTGGGCCCGGCTGACCCGGATCAATTCGTCGAGTTTGGTCTGGATGGCCGCGCTGTCACGATTTTGGGTATTCTGGATCAGGAACACCATCAAAAAGGTGACGATCGTAGTCCCGGTGTTGATGACGAGTTGCCAAGTATCCGAAAAGCCGAAGATCGGGCCGCTCAGTGCCCAAACGACGATGACCAAGCAGCACAGGGCAAATGTCGGCGGCATGCCGGCGAGATGCGCTACGGTATTGGCGATCCTGGTGAAAAACTTCTCGATCATCGAAAATCCGTGAACGGCCAAAGCGTTCGGCCGAAGGCTGAATCCTGATCAAAAACAAGTGGCAGCCGCTCCCGGTTCCCTGGCGACGCTATTTCGCGACTGCATCCGGTGCAATTGAACACACGCCAGAAGGGCAGCTCCCGGAAAAAACACCTTATCCGTTTGCTGCCATAGTGCCGGTGCAGGTCAAAAGCCTGCTGCTTCCGCTTCACGGCGGTTTACCTCCAGCCCCTTCCGCTGCGCCACCCCCGCATGGCGGGAGGGGCACCGTCTTCCGGAAAATCATCGAGAATCAGAGTGTTGCGCCTTCCCAACGATCGAGGAAGGCCTCGATCGGCAATGACTGCATGTCCGGGATCGCCCTGGCGAGTTTTTCCGGCGCCCAGTCCCACCAGGCAAGGTTCTCGATGCGCGCCGCGACGTCGGCGGCGAACCTCTGGCGCAGAGGCTTCGCCGGGACGCCGGCGACGATTGCGTAAGGCGGCACGTCATGCGTCACCACCGCGTTGGCGCCGATGACGGCGCCATTGCCGATCGCCACACCAGGCATGATGACGGCGCCATGGCCGATCCAGACATCGTGCCCGATGCTGACCGGCTTTGCCTGCCGCCGCTCGCGAAATGCCGCGTCGACGCCAAGCCAGCGGAAATACTCGTTCGGCCGGTACGTGACCTTGTGCTGGGTCAACCGCTCGATCGGATGCTCGAGCGCGTTGATACGGCTGTTGGCGGCGATGGAGCAGAACTTGCCGATCGTCGTGTAGATCGCTTCCGAATGCCGCTCGAAATAGGAAAAGTCGCCGACCGTCACATCGCGCAGGATCACCCGCTCGCCGATCGAGGCATAGCGGCCGAGCTTGCATCCCTTCAGCTCCGCGGTCGGATGGATGTGCGGCTCGGGATCTTTGAGGACGAGGTGTTCAGGACGGTCCATGGCGCGGCTTTACGCCCGCGCGATTGCTCCCGCAAGCGGCACCGATCGCTCGCTTAAAGCATGTCTCCCGAACCGGTTTCGGGACAAAGACATGCGTAAAATCAAAAAGCCTAAGCGCATGGAGCGAATCTGAAAGATCGCGACGCGCTTGAGGCCGATCGGGCCTATTGCGGCTTGCCCTTCGTCCAAACGACGTTCTGGCCGTAGAGCGGCACGGTCGTGACCGACATCTTCGCCGAGCCGTTCTGCACCTGGCGCGAATGCGAGAGGTAGATCAGCGTCTCGTTCTTCCTGTCGAAGATGCGGTTCACCACCTGCTTCTTCCAGATCAGGCTGAGGCCTTGCTTGAACACCTCCTCGCCGCCCTCGCTCATGTCGATGTCGCCGATGGTGATCGGCCCGGTCTGGCGGCAGGAGATCGACGAATCCGACGGATCCTCGAACCAGTTGCCCTTGTGCAACCGATCGATGATGCTGCGGTCGAAATAGGCGACGTGGCAGGTGACGCCGTCGACTTTCGGATCCTTGATCGCGTCGATCATGATGTCGTTGCCGACCCAGTCGACGCCGACCTTGCCGACTTCGTCCGCCACCGCAGCGCCGGCGCTCAGGGCAAGGCACGCGGCAATCAAGCCGATCAGTTTTCGCAAGGAAGCCTCCTCGGGTTCGCGTTTAGCCGATGTCAGGTGGGATAGGACTGTCCAGTTTGCAAGCACGTTCGCGCGTCTCTGGAGCATCGTTCTACATTTGTATTGCGGCGCGCGTGGTGCTTGGTACAAGCGCCGACACCGGTTGCGGCATCGCGACATCTTTGAGTCGATCTTTCCGATAACTATGGTGATACGAGAATGAAGCGCGGTTTTGATAGGTCATTGACAAACCGCTGTTCCGAACACTCTCAAGCCCGCCTTCGGCAGATCGAAATGGCTAACCAACCCTCGCCCATAATGCGATTTATCCTCGTAGGCATCTTGGTGCTGATGGTTGCGATCACCGGCGTCATGACATTCCAATGGTACAGGAAATTGTACAGCGGCGAGCCATACGGCGCGCCCTTCGCGCTGACCGACCAGAAAGGCGTGCCGATCACCGAGGCCGCGTTCAGGGGGCATCCGAGCGTTGTCTTCTTTGGCTTCACCCATTGCCCGGAAGTCTGCCCGACCACGTTGTTCGAACTGGCCGGCTGGCTGAAGGCGATGGGCGACGACGGCAAGGACCTCAACGCCTACTTCGTTACGGTGGACCCGGAGCGTGATACGCCGCAGATCATCAATTCCTACGTCAGCAACTTCTCCGACCGCATCACCGGCATCACCGGCGATCCCGATAAGGTCCATGCCATGGCCAAGGCCTTCGGCATCTATTGGAAGAAGGTCGACACCGGCGACGGCGACTACACCATGGACCACACGGCATCGGTGCTGCTGCTCAACGCCAAGGGCGAGTTCGCCGGCACGATCGCCTATGGCGAAAGCGCCGACACCGCCATTGCCAAGTTGAAGCGGCTTGCGGCGGGCGGCCAGGCATGATCCCGAACCGAAGGTCGGCGTAGCAAGAAGTGGGAACCGGTTCTCGGAAATGATCATGCTTAAACAAGAGCGGCCCTGATGGGGCAGACCAGGCTCCATTTCACCGCGGGCAAGGCCGAGGCCGACCGCATCTTCGCGGCGTTCGACGCCGCCTTCGAAGACGAAGGCCTGCCGCTTGCCGTGCTGGAGGTAGACGAAGCCAACGACATCCACGAAGTGTCGCTCTACGCCGATGGCGATGTCGATGCCGTCGAAGCCCGGATCAAGGACATTCTCGCGGGCCTCGCCCTGCCGAAGCGGGTCGAACGCGAGGCGCTCCCCGACATCGACTGGGTGGCGCGTTCGCTCGAAGGGCTGAAGCCGGTCCGCGCCGGACGTTTCTTTGTTCACGGCGCGCATGATCGCGGCAAGCGCCGCAGCGGCGATCTCGCCATCGAGATCGAGGCGGGCCTCGCCTTCGGCACCGGCCATCACGGCACCACCGCCGGCTGCCTCGAAATGCTGGAACAGGTGGTGCTGCGCGAGCGACCGCGCGACGCGCTCGACCTCGGAACAGGAAGCGCGGTGCTGGCGATTGCGCTGGCGAAGCTCGCGCATATTCCGGTACTTGCGACCGACATCGATCCCGTCGCGGTGGGCGTCGCTGCCACCAATGCGCGGCTCAATCATGTCAAGGCGCTCGTCGAGACGGTGACGGCGCCCGGCTTCCACCATCCGATCTTCGCCAGACGCGCGCCCTTCGACCTGATCGTCGCCAACATCCTGGCGCGGCCGCTGATGCGGCTGGCGCCACAGATGGCCCGGCACGTCAGGCTGGGCGGCTCACTGGTGCTCTCCGGCATCCTCGACCGCCAGCGCGATGCGGTGATCTCTGCCTATGTCGGCCAGAGCTTCCGCCACGTCCGCACCCTGCATCGCGAGGGCTGGGTGACCATCCACCTCAAGCGGTGAATCAGACTCGATTCAATCCCGCCTGGCCCTGCCGAAACTGATTCCGGTTTGAAGGTGTATGCGTTACGGTCGCGGCTCGCATTCGAGGGAGACGACCATGTTCCAGACCTTTGATTCCGCCGGCGATCCGGCCGTCGGCAAGCCGCGTGTGGCGATGTTGCGCGAATGGCTGGCTGAGAACGGCCTGGACGGCTTCATGGTGCCGCGCGCCGACGAGCATCAGGGCGAGTATGTCGCCGACCGCTCGGCGCGGCTGAAATGGCTGACCGGCTTCAGCGGCTCGGCCGGCGTCGCCATCATCATGCGCGACCGCGCCATCATCTTCGTCGACGGCCGCTACACCCTGCAGGTGAGGGGCGAGGTCGACCTTTCGATCTTCACCGTCGAGAGCCTTGTCGACAATCCGCCGGCCTCCTGGATCAAGGACAATCTCGGCAAGGGCACCAGGCTCGGCTTCGATCCCTGGCTGCATTCGATCGGCGAGGTCAAGGCGCTGAAAGCTTCGGCCGAGCAGTCCGGCGCGACACTGGTGCCGCTCGACAAGAACCCGATCGACGTCATCTGGAAGGACCAGCCGGAGCCGCCGCGCGCACCGGTGGAGCTCCACCCGATCGCCTTCGCCGGCGAACTCGCCAAGGACAAGCTGGCGCGGCTGGCGGGCGCGATCGAAATGGACGGCGCGACCCACGCCGTGCTCACCGACCCCTCCTCAATAGCCTGGGCCTTCAACATCCGTGGCGGCGACGTGGCGCACACGCCCCTGGCGCTCGGCTTCGCCATCCTCGCCGCCGACGGCAAGCACCAGCTCTTCATGGACCCGCGCAAATTCTCGCGCCAGGTCGCCGCCTATCTCACCCAGCTTGCGGACCTGCACGATCCGGGCGAGTTCGAAGCGGCCGTCGCCGACCTTGCCAAGCATGGCGCTAAGATCGCGCTCGATCCCGTGCTGGCGGCGGAAAAGCTGAAGATGCTGGTCGAGGACAACGGCGGCAAGGTCGTTTCGGCCGCCGACCCCGCCCGTATCCCGCGCGCCACCAAGAACCAGGCCGAGATCGCCGGCAGCCGCGCCGCGCACCGCCGCGACGGCGCCGCGGTCGCGAAGTTGCTCTGCTGGCTCGACCGGCAGATGCCGGACACACTCGACGAGATCGACGTCGTGACCAGGCTCGAAGAGGTGCGCCGGCAGACCGGCGAGGAGACGCAGATGCCGCTCCGCGACGTCTCCTTCGACACCATTTCCGGCGCCGGGCCGAACGGCGCCATCATGCATTATCGCGTCTCGCGCGCCACCAGCCGAAAGCTTCGGAGCGGCGAGCTGTTCCTGCTCGATTCCGGCGGGCAGTACCAGGACGGCACCACCGACATCACCCGCACCGTGCCGATCGGCCAGCCGACCGAGGAGATGCGCGAGCGCTTCACGCTGGTGCTGAAAGGCATGATCGGCATCTCGACGCTGCGCTTTCCGGCCGGCACGCGCGGCTCGGAGATCGACGCGGTCGCCCGCATGGCGCTTTGGAAGCATGGCTGCGACTTCGCCCATGGCACCGGCCATGGAGTCGGCTCCTATCTTGCCGTGCATGAAGGGCCGCAACGCATCGCCCGCACCGGCACCGAGAAGCTGCTTGCCGGCATGATGCTTTCCAACGAGCCGGGCTACTACAAGGAGGGCGCCTACGGCATCCGCATCGAGAACCTCATTCTTGTCACGCCCGCCGAACAGATCGAAGGCGGCGACATTGCGGTGCATGGCTTTGAGACGCTGACGCTGGCGCCGATCGACAAGCGCCTCATCCGCACCGATCTTCTGACGCGCGACGAACTGCACTGGCTCGACCAGTATCACGCACGGGTCTTGGCGGAGATCGGCCCAATGGTGGATGGCGAGACGCTGGCCTGGCTGGAAAAAGCCACCGCGGCGCTACCGCACGACGCCAAGATCTAGGCGCGCAGAGCAGGGCGCGCCCTACCCGACGAACTGCCTGGCCAGGATCAACACCGCAGCGCCGGCCAAAAACATCGCCATCAGGCCACCGCGCAGCGACATGATCGCCGTGACGATCAGTGCCGCCCACTCGGCAGGCCCCGCGCCGAGTGCGGCCGGCGCCACCAGCGTCGTCAGCACCGCGGCCGGCACGGCGTTCAAGCCCGCCTCGACGCGCGGATGGATGTTGTCGAAGCGCGAGATGACGAGGTGGCCGCCGACGCGGGTGAGATAGGTGGCTACCGCGCCGGCAAGGATGATCCAGAAGGTCGTGCTCATGGCCTTTTCCCCACGCCGCTGTGGTGTGGCGGCAAGATCACCGCCAGCAGCACACCGGCAATGGCGCCAATCGAGACATGCCAGGGCGAACCGACCGTCTTGTAGGCGACGATCGAGGCGGCCGCGCTCGCGGCGACCACCGGCAGCCACAGCGGCCGCTTGCGGAAACCGAGGACTAGGCCGAGGAAGTAGATCGGCAGCAGGAAATCGATGCCCAGCGCATGCGTGTCCGGAATAAGCTTGCCGAACACCGCGCCAAGCGCGCTTTCGGCCACCCAGAACACATAGACCGGCAGGCCGAGCCCGAGATACCAGACGAACCCCACCGATTGACCCGAGGCCGCCCGCGCCTCGGCCACGGCATATTGCGGATCGGTCAGGATGAAGTAGCCGAGTGCCTGCTGCAGCACCGGCCAGTGCGCGATGCGGCGGCCGATGCCGGCGGAATAGAGCACGTGGCGGAAATTCACCGCGAAGATGGAGAGCACAATCAGCCACGGCGCGACATGCTGGCCGAACAGCTCGATGCCGACCATCTGGCTGGCGCCGCCATAGATCATGGCACTCATCAGGAAGGCTTCGAGAACGGAAAAGCCGTTGTCGACGGCGAGCGCGCCGAACAGCACCGCGAACGGCGCCGAAGCGACGACGACCGGCATCGACAGCCGCACGCCGTCCCAGAAATCACTCTTCACGCCGCTTTCGGAGATAGCTTCCGCCGACATCCAACTGCTCCCTTGAGCGACTTGATGTAGGGAGCGTCGCCTTCCTTGTCACACCAATTCGCTTGAGCCGACGATCAGCGGAACTGATCGCGAAACGGATTTCCGGTTATCCGGTCTTGCCCTGGATCGCCCTGCCCCAGTCGAGGAGCGGTCGGGCGCGCAAGGTGAAGTCGACAAGGCCGTCGACTAGTGCCGCCGTGTGGATGGCGGCGGGATCGATGTCGTGCCGGACCACGAAATGGCGGTTGCGGACGGCTTGGGCAAGATCGGCTTCGGCGACATCCTCGAAGCCTCGCGGCGCACGCTTCAGGCAGTCTTCCGCATCGAGCGCCAGCCCGCCCTTCTTCAGCGCCGCCACCATGCCACGGAACAGCGCCGGCTTTATCACGATCGCCTTGCGCATCGCCTGCAGCAGTTCCGGCGCCGGCTGCCACCAGGCGACGCCGGCGAAGCAGCGCTCGAGCCCGATATGCACGTAGAATACGCCCTGCTCCATCTTCGTGCCGTCTGGCGACAGGATGGCCGACAAATGGCGGTTGTAGGGCCGCTTGTCCTTGGAAAAGCGCACGTCGCGGTTGATGCGGAACAGCGACTTCTTGCGGTCGCCGCGCAGGCCGAGTCCCGCCGCCGCAAAACGCTCGCTGAGCGCCTCGACGAGATTGCAGAATGGCTCCTGCAGCTCGCGCTCGTAGAGATCGCGGTTTTCCTGGAACCACTCGCGGCTCTGATGGAAGTCGAGCGCCTTCAGGAACGGGATTGCCTTCTCGCCAAAACCCTTGAACGCGCCGGCCATCAGCCGCTCCTGCCGATGCGCTGCAGCCAGGTATCTTCGTCGATCACCTCGATGCCGAGGTCGGTCGCGGTCTTGAGCTTGGAGCCGGCACCCGGCCCCGCCACCACCAGATCGGTCTTCGCCGAAACCGAGCCCGCGACCTTGGCGCCGAGACGCTCCGCCATCGCCTTGGCCTCGGATCGCGTCATCTTTTCCAGCGTGCCGGTGAATACCACTGTCTTGCCGGAGACTTCGCTGCCGGCCGAAATCTCGACGACATAGGGCTTCGGGTGGACTTGCGCGAGCAGCGCGTCGAGCACGTCGTCATTGCGCTCGTTGCCGAAGAAGTCCCGCAGCGCGCCGATCACCGTATCGCCGATGCCGTTGATCGAGGGGAAGACGGTGTGCGGATCCTCCGCCTTCGCCGTCTCCTTGCCGACACGGATCAGCTCTTCGATGGTCGAGAACTGGCGGGCAAGCACAGCTGCCGTCGTCTCGCCGATATGGCGGATACCGAGCGCGAAGATGAAGCGGTCGAGCTCCGGCTCGCGGCGCGCGTCGATGGCCGTAAACAGCTTGTCGAGGCCCTCGTAGTTGCGCTCCTCGACGCTGCGCACATTCTTGCGCGTCTTGCCCGACGCCTCTTCGCGCAGTCTCGCCTGCTCCTCGCGCCGCTCGGCCAGCGCCTTGGTGACGGCCGGCCGGCGATCCTTCAGCGTGAAGATGTCGGCCGCGGTCCTGACCAGCCCGGCATTGAAGAAGAGGTCGATGTTCTCGGCGCCCAACCCTTCGATATCGAGCGCGCCACGCGATACGAAGTGGCGTAGTCCCTCCACGGCCTGCGCGGCGCAAATCAGCTCTCCGGTGCAGCGGCGCCGCGAATCTTCCTTGCCGGTTTTCTCGTTGATCTCACGCGTCGCCGGCGAGCCGCACACCGGACAGGTATGCGGGAATTCGTAAGGCACCGCATCAGGAGGCCGCTTGTCGATGACGACGCTAACGATCTGCGGGATGACGTCCCCTGCCCGCTGGATGACGACCGTGTCGCCGATGCGGACATCGATGCCGTCACGGATCGGCTGGCCGTTGCTGTCGAAACCTTTGATGTAGTCTTCGTTGTGCAGCGTGACGTTTTCCACCACCACGCCGCCGACCGTCACCGGTGCCAGCCGCGCCACCGGCGCGAGCGTGCCCGTGCGGCCGACCTGGATGTCGATCCTCTCGACCGTCGTCATCGCCTGCTCGGCCGGGAATTTGTGGGCGACCGCCCAGCGCGGCTCGCCGGTGACAAAACCCCAGCGGCGCTGCAGCTCCAGTTGGTCGACCTTGTAGACGACGCCGTCGATGTCGTAGCCGAGCGAGGAGCGCTGCTCCTCGATCCGGTGGTAGTGAGCAATGAGCTCGTCGATCGACTTCGCCCGCACCATCAGCGGGCTGACCTTGAACCCCCACTCGGCGAATTTCTGCACCGAACCATACTGGGTCGGAGCCGGATCCGCCGTGGTATAGCCCCAGGCATAGGCGAAGAATTTGAGGTTGCGGCTGGCGGTGACCGATGGGTCCTTCTGGCGCAGCGACCCGGCCGCCGTGTTGCGCGGGTTGACATAGTCCTGGCCGCCGACAGCCGCCGAACGCTGCTTGAGCGCCTCGAATTCGGCATAGGTCATATAGACCTCGCCGCGGATCTCGATGACATCGGGCCAGCCTGAGCCCTTCAGCGCCTTCGGAATATCGCCAATGGTCTTCAGATTGGCGGTGATATCCTCGCCGACCGCGCCGTCGCCGCGCGTCGCGCCCTGCACGAACACACCGTTTTCATAGCGCAGCGAAGCCGACAGCCCGTCGATCTTCGGTTCGGCCGTGAAGGCGATGTCGAGATCCTTGTCGCGGTCGAAGAAACGCCGGCCGCGCTCGATGAAATCGGCGACGTCCTGGTCGGTATAGGCCTTGGCGAGGCTGAGCATCGGCACTGCGTGGCGTACCTTGGCAAAACCTTCCGCCGGCGGCGCGCCGACCCGGCGCGACGGCGAGTCCTCGCGCACGAGATCGGGAAAGCGCTCCTCGATGGCAAGGTTACGCCGCGCAAGCGCGTCATACTCGGCGTCCGAGATCGTCGGCGCGTCCTCCGTATGATAACGCCGGTCGTGTTCGGCGATCTCCACCGCCAGCCGCTTCAGCTCCTCCGCGGCTTCGCTTTCGCTCAGCGATTCGACTGGTTTTTCCGACATGAAGCGCGGTCCTCGAATTGTGGCGGGCCACTATAAATCAGGATTCGCCGGCAGGGAGTCGGCTTGCGCAAAAATCATTCCTGAACAGCAGGATGCAGCCATCTGCTGACTCATCCTCCGAGCCGGGGAAACAGAGCTTTGCAGGGTGTGATGAGATTCAGGTCAGCCCGGAATCATCTGAATATCAACGCAGCCTAAGCTGCCGCCGTATTCTCGCGCAGCAACCGTTCAGCGGCGGCGCGTGCCTCGTCGGTGATTGTGGCGCCGGCCAGCATGCGCGCGATCTCTTCCTGGCGCGCGGCGCGGTCCATCTCGGCGATGCCGGTGGCGACGCGATCCTTGCCGCCGGACTTGGAGATCAGGAAATGCGTGGCGGCGCGCGCCGCTACTTGCGGCGCGTGGGTGACCGAAAGCACCTGCACCCGCTTCGAGAGCCGTGCCAATCGCTGGCCGATGGCGTCGGCCACCGCGCCGCCGACGCCGGTGTCGATCTCGTCGAAGACCAGAGTCGGCGCCGAACCTCGGTCAGCCAGCGCCACCTTCAGCGCCAGAAGGAAGCGCGACAGCTCGCCGCCGGATGCCACTTTCATCATCGGCCCCGGCCTGGTGCCCGGATTGGTGCGCACCCAGAACTCGACCTGATCGATGCCGTCCTCCATGCGGCTTTCGGCATCGCTCACCATCTCGACGACGAACTCGGCCCGCTCGAGCTTCAGAGCCGGCAATTCGGCCATCACCGCCTTGGTCAAGCCGGCTGCCGCTGCATGGCGCAGCGAAGAGAGCTGCGCCGCGGATATCTCGTAAGCCTCGCGTGCGGCGGCGGCTTGTTTCTCAAGCCCGTGCAGCCGCTCCTCCCCCGCGTCGAGATCGGCAAGGTCGGCCGCCATCGTGTCGCGCAGTTGCGCCAGATCGTCGACCGCGACATTGTGCTTGCGCGAGGCCGCGCGCAGCGAAAACAGCCGCTCTTCCGCCTTTTCCAGGCGCTGCGGATCGTATTCGGTGGCGCGAAGCGCCGTCTCGACGCTAGATTGCGCTGCGTCGAGCGAGATCATGGCCTCGTCGAGCGACTTCACCACGTCGTCGAGCAGGCCGGGCACTTCGCCTGCCTTGCGTTGCAGCCGCCGCAACAAGCTGGCGAGCTGCGGCAGCGGCGAAGACGGCCCCGACAGCACATCCTGCGCATCGTGGATCTCGGACGCGATCTTTTCGGCGCGCATCATCTGGGCGCGCAATTCGGCCAGCTCGGTCTCCTCGCCGGGTTGCGGATCGAGCTTCGCCAGCTCGGCGACGGAGGCCCTGAGATAATCGGCCTCGCGCGCCGCCGCCTCGACCCTGGCGCGGTGCCGCGAAAGCTCCTGCTCGCAGTTCCGCCAGTAGCGCCAGGCCTCGCCCGTGCCGCGCACGGCGCCGAGATGGCCGCCGAAACTGTCCAGCAATTCGCGATGGGCGCCGGGATCGACGAGCGCGCGCTCGTCATGCTGGCCGTGAATCTCGACCAGCGCGCGGCCGACGTCGCGCATCAAGGTGACGCTGGATGGCTGGTCGTTGACGAAGACGCGCGTGCGGCCATCGGCCGTCTGCACGCGACGCAGGATGATGTCGCCGTCATCCTCTATGGCATTGTCAGAAAGCAGCGCACGCGCCGGATGGTTGCGTGGCACGTCGAACACCGCGATGACCTGGCCCTGTGCCGCGCCATGGCGGACGAGAGAAGCGTCGCCGCGCGCGCCAAGCGCCAGCGACAGCGCATCGAGCAGGATGGATTTGCCGGCGCCGGTCTCTCCGGTCAGCACCGAAAGTCCAGGCAAGAAGTCGATGTCCAGCTTCTCGATCAGGACGATATCGCGGATCGACAGTCTGGACAGCATCAGGGGTGTCAGGCGCCGGTGATCAGCTTCCCGGCCTTGGCGATCCACGATCCGGCATTTTCACGCGGCTGAAGCCCGTTGCTCTGCAGGAGCTTGTAGGAATCCTTGTACCACTGGCTGTCCGGATAGTTGGTGCCGAGCACCGCCGCGGCAGTCTGCGCTTCCGAAGTCAGGCCCATCGCGTAGTAGGCTTCGGTCAGGCGCGCAAGCGCTTCCTCGACATGGCGCGTGTTGGAGTAAGTCTCGACCACGGTGCGGAAGCGCTTGACGGCGGCGATATATTCGCGGCGTTCGAGATAGTAGCGGCCGATCTGCATCTCCTTGCCGGCGAGCTGGTCGGTGGCGAAGCGGATTTTGTCCTTGGCGTCGTCGACATATTCGGAGGTCGGCCAGCGCGTCACCAGGTCCTGCATGGTCTGCACGGTCTGGCGTGCCTCCTTCTGATCCTGGGTGACGTCCTTGATCTGCCGGTAGTAGCTCAAGCCGATGATGTACTGCGCATAGGCGGCATCGTCGGTCGACGGATAAAGCGTCAGGTAACGCTTGGCGGAACCGATCGCCTCGTCGTAGTTGCCGGCGCGATAGTCGGCGAAGGCGCCCATCACCATCGATTTGCGGGCGAATTCCGAATAGGGATGCTGGCGGTCGACGGCGTCGAACTTCTTGCTCGCCTCATCGAGACGGCCGGCATTCAGGTTGGCGAGGCCCTGGTTGTAGAGGACGTCTGCGGGTTCGGTCTGGTCGACATAGGTCGCCAGATTGACGTCCTTCTCGGACGACATGCAGGCCGACAGCAGCAGCGACGGGACGACCAACGAAAACGCCAGGAAAACAGCCCTATACGGCGCCCTCGATTGACCAACTCGCGAAAAAAACATGTTTGGATCCCGCCCTTTCGGCGTCGTTTCGGTCCGGGCCGCAGCCATAAACCATTATCCCCTTGCCCGGCAACGCTATGTCCGGCCAATCGCACATTTTTGTGGCGGCGGCATAGCGCTGAGCCCACCGCGCGATTTGGCGCTCCGGTGATGCATTATTACCACACACCCCTGCCCCACATCAAACCCGGCGACCACGCCTCGCGACACCATGCGGGATGCTACGTCGTCGGTCGCAAAGGAAACGTTACAGGCCGGAAGCATTGGAAACGCTGTGCCTGCGGCTCGGACCTGTGGCCTATGAGATCAGGCGCGGAAGCTAAGCAAAGACCGCTTCAGATCACCCAGGGCGCGTAGACCGGTCCGCTGACGGCGATCATCTCGGCGACGCGGCCGCGCTCGCGGCGCTGCGTCTCGACGATCTCGAAGGCCGTGCGGTCGGACAGCAGGCGGCGCAGCGCCGCCGCGTTCATCCGGTGGCCGCCACGATAGGAGCGGAAGCAGCCGATGAAGCGCGCGCCGGCAAGCGCCAGGTCGCCCATGGCGTCGAGCGTCTTGTGGCGGACGAATTCGTTGGGATAGCGCAGTCCGCCGACATTGATGACGCGGTTGTCGTCGCCGATGACCAGCGAGTTCTCTAGCGACGAGCCGAGCGCGTAGCCGGCGGCCCACAGCCGCTCGACATCCTTCATGAAGCCGAAGGTGCGCGCACGCGCGATGTCGCGACGGAAGATGTCGGGGTTGATGTCGGAGGCAAAGAGCTGGCGGCCGATGGCCGGGCTCTCGAAATCGATCTCCACCTCGAATCGCGTGCCGTCATAAGGGCGGAACTCCGCCCAGGATGCGCCGGCTTCGATACGAACCGGCTTGACCACCCGAATATAGCGGCGCTTGACCGCCAGCGTCTCGATGCCCGCCTGGTCGAAAGCCTCGACAAAGGCCACGGCGCTGCCGTCGAGAATGGGAACCTCCGGACCGTCGATCTCGATGATGAGGTTGTCGATGCCGAGTCCGAACACTGTCGCCATGAGGTGTTCGACGGTTCCGATGTGCTCACCTGCCGGATCGCCGAGCATGGTGCAAAGGTCGGTGGCCCCGACCTCAGAGACTAGCGCGCGAAACTCGCGCCCCTCGCCGCCATTCGAAAGGTGAAACACGATGCCGGTATCGGCGTCGCCGGGCAGGAAATGAACAGTGACGGGCTTGCCGCTGTGGACGCCCGTGCCGGTCAATGTCACGCGCGCTTTAACTGTCGTCTGATAGTCGTGCAAGACAAACCCCATAAGCCCTAGCTGCCAGCGTCCGCTTTGTCGGCCTCTGAGCATTTTCAACCAGATGGATCATCTGGCATCCGCGCAACGCGGCAATGAACAGGGCATGCGGCTCTGATATGATCGGCAGGCAGGGCCAACTCCCCGAATCCCGGCAAACCGACTTAAGTCCGACGCGAAGATAATGGCCCGTCTGGGAGACTCCAAATCACGGTTTCTTACCCTCTGTAACCGCGAGATTGAACGAGAAAGCGTCCGTAACGCTTTGTTTTAGAAGAGCTTTTAACGCCAACAGGCAGACGATTCCCCACCTGCCTGTTAACAACTGTTATATATCGTTAGTGCATGTCGCCCAAAAGTGTGCAGCGGTTTTGGGAGAAACGACATGCATCAAACAAGGCTTAAAGCGCGCCGCCTGTCGCGGCGCGCTTTAACTTAGTTGGCCTGGCGGCGCAGGAACGCCGGGATCTCCAACTGGTCGTCTTCCTGCACAGTGCGGCTCTGCGGCGTGAGGCGCCCCTGGTCGTCGAGCTGGCCGCGGCGCGGCGCGTAGAGCTGCGGATCCTGGCTGGCGAGGCGGCGCATTTCCGGTGCCGCCTGGCGCAGTTTCGGCTCGCGCGGCTGCGCCGGCTGCAGTCGGGCCGGCTCTTCCTCGCGGCGGGTCAGGCCGTTCGTCAGCCGCTTGATCAGCCCCATTGGACCGCTGTTCTCATGGTCGGCGGGACGGGTCTTGGCTTCCACTTCCGCCCTCACCACCGGCGGAAAGTCCTCGACGCGCGGCATGCGCTGCGGCGCCGCCGCCATCGGCTGCGGCATCTCGCGCTGCGGCGCGGGCTGCATGGCCTGCTGCGGCACCACCGGCTGCGGACGCGGCTGGGCCGGGGGAGCCTGGAAGATCTTGCTCTGCGGCTGGAAGTCGTCGACCGGCGCGGGGCGCGGCTGCGCCATCGCGGCGGCGTTCGCCTCCGCAAGCTGGATCGCCTCGGCGACCGGATCGACCGCGCGCGGTTCGTAAGCCTGCTGCTGAACCGGCGCCGGACGGCTTTCCTGAGCAGGCGCCGCCGGCCGGGCGACCGGCTTCTGCGGCGCGCGGATCGAGATCGGCGCCGCGGCGATTTCGGCCGCCGACTTGTCGATGCCGGTGGCGACCACGGAGACGCGGATCACGCCTTCCAGTTCCTCGTCGAAAGTGGCGCCCAGGATGATGTTGGCGTCCTGGTCGACCTCCTCGCGGATGCGGGTCGCAGCTTCGTCGACCTCGAACAGGGTGAGGTCGCGGCCGCCGGTGATCGAGATCAGCAGGCCCTTGGCGCCCTTCATCGAGGTTTCGTCGAGCAGCGGGTTGGCGATCGCGGCTTCCGCGGCGGCCATCGCGCGGCCCTCGCCCGAAGCCTCGCCGGTGCCCATCATCGCCTTGCCCATCTCGCGCATCACCGAACGGACGTCGGCGAAGTCGAGGTTGATCAGGCCTTCCTTGACCATCAGGTCGGTGATGCAGGCCACGCCGGAGTAGAGCACCTGGTCGGCCATGGCGAAGGCATCGGCGAAGGTGGTCTTGTCATTGGCCAGCCGGAACAGGTTCTGGTTGGGGATGACGATGAGCGTATCGACGCATTTCTGCAGCTCCTCGATGCCCATGTCGGCCGTCTTCATGCGGCGCTGGCCCTCGAAATGAAACGGCTTGGTGACGACGCCGACGGTAAGGATGCCCTTCTCGCGGGCGGCGCGGGCAACAACCGGCGCAGCGCCCGTGCCGGTGCCACCGCCCATGCCGGCGGTGACGAAGCACATATGCGTGTTGGACAGATGATCGATGATCTCGTCGATGCATTCTTCCGCGGCAGCGCGACCGACTTCCGGCTGCGAGCCGGCGCCGAGCCCCTCGGTGACATGCGCGCCGAGCTGGATCAGCCGTTCCGACTTCGACATCGTCAGCGCCTGCGCGTCGGTGTTGGCCACCACGAATTCGACGCCGCGCAAGCCGGCGGTGATCATGTTGTTGACCGCGTTGCCGCCGCCGCCGCCAACACCGAACACGGTGATGCGTGGCTTCAGCTCGGTAATGTCCGGCTTTTGCAGATTGATGGTCATTGTCTCCGTCCTTTTGCCTTTCCCGCCGCTTCGCCGCTGCGGCCGCCTATGGGGCTGTCCCCGTCAAATTAAAAACTGTCTCTCAACCACTGACTCATGCGATGCAGTTTTCCGCCCGTTCCGGTCATTTTGAAACCGGAAAGTCCTTTCGCCGAATGGCTCTCGAAGCTCGCCATCTGCGGATAGATCAGAAGCCCGACCGGGGTCGAGAACGCCGGCCCCTTGGCTGCCTCCGGCAGGCCCGCCACGCCGAGCGGCCGGCCGATGCGTACATTGCGTCCGAGGATGCGGCGCGCCGCTTCCGGCAGGCCGGCCAGTTGGCTGGCGCCGCCGGTGAGAACGACGCGCTTGCCGACGGCGTTGCCGTAGCCCGATTTGTTCAGCCGATCGCGCAGAAGCTCCAGCGTCTCGTCGATGCGCGCGCGGATGATGCGCGTCATCACCGAGCGCGGGATCTGCAGCGGCAGTTCGCCCTCCTCGCCGATCGGCTGGATGGAGACCAGGTCGCGGTCGTCGGCACTTCCAGGCAGCGCAGAGCCATGCATCACCTTCAGCCGCTCGGCGGCGTCGAGCGAGGTCGACAGGCCCTTGGCCATGTCGAGCGTCACATGGTTGCCGCCGATGGCGATGGCGTCGCCATGCACGAACTTGCCTTCCGAGAACACAGAGATCGTCGTGGTGCCGCCGCCCATGTCGATGCAGGCTGCACCCATTTCGAGCTCGTCGTCGACCAGCGCCGCGAGACCGCTGGCATAAGGCGTCGCCACCATGCGCTCGACCGACAGATGCGAGCGGTTGATGCAGAGCTCCAGATTGCGCATCGGGGCGGCGTCGCCGGTCAGCACATGCATGTCGACGCCGAGCGCGTCACCGACCATGCCGCGCGGGTCGCGCACGCCGCGTTCGGCATCGAGCGAGAAGCCGACGGGAAGCGAATGGACCACCTCCCGCTCGGCCCGCAATGCCTGCTTGGCGCCGGCGCCAAGCACGCGCTTGATGTCGGCTTCCTCGACCTGGTGGCCGCCGAGATTGATGGTTGCCGAGAAGGCCTCGCTCTTCAGCCGGCCGGCCGTCATGTTGACGATGAGGGAATCGACGGTGAGCCCGGCCATGCGCTCGGCCGCGTCGACGGCGAGACGGATGGCATGCTCTGCGCGGTCGAGATCGACGACGACGCCCGACTTCACGCCCTGCGACTTCTGATGGCCGATGCCGATCACCTGGATGCGATGCGAGCGCCCGCGAAGAAGCTTGCCGTCCTCGTTCGGCTTCAGCTTCGCCACCACGCAGCAAACCTTGCTCGAGCCGACGTCGAGCACCGTCAGCGTGCCCGACCGCCGCGAAGAAGCATCACCGCTGCCGCCAAGCCAGCTCATATCTTCGTCTCCGGCTTGCGCTTCGTCAGGCTCTTCGGCTTTTCGCTGAGCGCGGCTTCGCGCTGTGTCGCCGCCTCCGGCGAGAGCTCCACCACCAGCCGGTCGGACAACCGCATGTCGACGGCAGCGATGTCGCGTGTCAAAAGTCCGTTGTCATCGTCGAGCCTGACGAGATCGGCGATCGCCCGGTCCTCGTCATCCTCCGGCAGCTTCACCGTGATGCCATTCTCGAGCTTGAGATCCCAGCGCCGCTCGCCGACGCGGATATAGCCTTTGATCCGCGCCGCCAGATCGGGATAGCGCTTGATCTTCTCCAGGAAGTCCGGCGCCTTGGCCGGCGCGCCCGTGCCGATGATCAGCGGCAGCAGAGCCTCCTTGCCGCCCGAGAACGGCGCGATCACCTCGCCCGACCGCTCGATCACCGACAGCGAGTTGCCCTGCTGCCAGAGCGCGAAAGGTTCGCGCTCCTCGACGCGCACTTCCAGCGTATGCGGATAGATCTTGCGCACCGCCGCCACCTCAACCCAAGGCAACGTCGCGATGCGCTCGCGCGCGGCCTCGGCGTCGAAGCCGATCAGCGATGTCCAGCCATCGAGGCCGAGCCGGTCCAGTATGTCGATCTCTGAAGTCTGGCGGTTGCCGACGACCTTGATCTGATCGACGGCAAAACCGGTTCGAGCCGTCACGCCCTGCACGATGCTGTCGGAATAGCCGCCGAGATAGGCGCCATAAGCCCCGGCCGAAGCCAACAAGGCAGCGGAGAGGATCGCGGCCGAAAAGCGCGGTGCCTCGTACTCGCCACCGCAGAGACGGGCAAGCACACGCACCGGCCGCCGAAGTTGGCGCGGCAACACGAAATGGTCGAACGACAGCGGCACGCCGAATAGCGCAGGCCCAGCCCCACCGCCCTTGCCCTGTCCCCACCTCAACGCAGACACGAAGCGTCCTCCACCATCCAACTCAACAGATCGCCGAACGAATGCCCCGCTTGCGCGGCGATTTCAGGCACCAGAGACGTCGGCGTCATGCCCGGCTGGGTGTTGATCTCAAGCCAGACAACCTCGCCGTTTTCGGAGTGACGGTCGTCGTAACGGAAGTCCGACCGGGAGACGCCCCGGCAACCGATAGCAAGATGAGCCTTGAGGGTCAGTGTCTGTATTTTTTGGTAAATATTCGGTGAAATTTTTGCAGGGGTTTCGTGTTTTGATCCGCCGGGAACGTATTTTGAATCGTAGTCGTAGAAGGAATGGCCGGTCGGGATGATCTCGCAGACCCCGAGCGCCACGTCGCCCATCACAGCGCAAGTCAATTCGCGCCCATGGATGTAGCGCTCGACCATAACGATCTCGCCATACTTCCACTCTGACGAGCCTATCACCTGCGGCGGATGCGACTGCCCCTCATGCACGATGACGACGCCGAAGCTCGAGCCTTCGTTGACCGGCTTCACCACATAAGGCGGCTTCATCGGATGCTTGTTCTGGACGGCGAAGCGGTTGACCACCTTCGATTCCGCGACCGGAATGCCGGATGCCTTGGCGACCTTCTTGGCCTGCTCCTTGTTCATGGCCAGCGCCGAAGCGAGCACACCCGAATGGGTGTAGGGAATTCCGAGATATTCGAGAATTCCCTGGATGGTGCCGTCCTCGCCGAACGGACCGTGCAGCGCATTGAAGGCGACATCGGGCTTGAGCTCGGCAAGGACAGACCCGACATCGCGCGAAACATCGACGCGGGTGACCTGATAGCCTTCATTCTCGAGCGCATCCGCACACGCATTCCCCGAGGACAGAGACACGGGCCGCTCCGAGGAGAATCCACCCAGGAGAACAGCCACATGCTTCTTCTTCATCCCGTCATTCCCTCTCACGCCGGGCCTGCAACCGATATTTCCGCACGCAACATCCCCGCATATTGAGTCCGAGTCTTCCGGCAGGTTGCCCCCCCCAGACGGAAAACGCGAGTTACGCGTCAAACGACTCAAATCAGGAAACGCTTTAGGGCAGAGAATCAGAGAGTTGATTCCCTGGCAAGTGCCTATGATTCCGAGAGATTCACTTTCCGCGAAAACGGGTCAGAAAAGCGTGTTGTTGAGTCTTTACGGCAACGCTTGACGACCGTTGCCTGTCACGGAAGTTCATGTGCTACTTGAACTTCGCAGCGAGCTAAAGAAGCTGTCCCAGGAATTCCTGGACCGCGTGGCCCGGCCGGAAGTTGCCGAGACGCTTGATCTCCCAGTGGAGCCGGATACCCGAATTTTCCAGCACCCGTGCGCGCACCGTCTCGCCGAGATATTCGAGATCGTAGCCGGTCGCCGTGCCGGTGTTGATCATGAAGTTGCAGTGCATGGGGGACATCTGCGCGCCGCCGATCATCAGCCCGCGGCAGCCGGCCTTGTCGATCTCTTTCCAGGCCGACGAGCCTTCGGGATTCTTGAAGGTCGAACCGCCGGTCTTCTCGCGGATCGGCTGCACCGTCTCGCGATGATTCTGCACGGCGTCCATCGCCGCCTTGATCGCCGCCTTGTCTTCCGGAACGCCCTCGAAGATGGCGGAGGTGAAGATCAGTCCGGCAGGTGCCGATGAGTGGCGATAGGAATAACCCATATCGTCAGTGAGCAATGTATGAACATTGCCCTTGCGATCGAGCGCCGTCACCTCGACGACCCGCTCGCGCGTCTCCACGCCGTTGGCGCCAGCATTCATGATAAGCGCGCCGCCGATGGAGCCTGGAATGCCGTGGTAGAAATGGAAGCCGCCAATACCTTCCTCCAAGGCAAATGCGGCAAGACGCTTGTCCGGGGTGGCGGCGCCTGCCTTGATCCCACCACTTGGAACTCTTTCAATTTGACCAAAGCCCTTGGCCGAGAGCCTCACCACGAAACCGGGGATGCCGCCGTCGCGCACCAGAAGGTTCGAGCCGACGCCGACGACCGTGATCGGAATTTCCTCCGGCACCGCGCGCAGGAAGGCCGCGAGGTCCTCCTCATCGACCGGCTGGAACAGCGCCTCCACCAGGCCGCCGGCACGAAACCAGGTGATCTTGTCCATCTCGGCATTGGGCGTGACGCGGCCGCGCAAGGCGGCGAGCTTGTCGCCGAGTTTATCGATCAGGTCCTGGCCGCGCATCATGAGGGGGCCCCACCGAGTTCCTTGGGCAACGCGTAGGCCCATTGCGTGATGTTGCCGGCGCCCAGGAACACGACGAAGTCGCCGGGCTTGGCAAGCTCGCGAATGGCCGGCGCGACCGCCGCCGGACCTTCGATATAGCGCGCGTCGCGGTGGCCGCCAGCGCGGATGCGCGACACCAGCGCGTCCGAGGAGACACCTTCGATCGGCTCCTCGCCGGCCGGATAGACCGGCGCCACCATGACCGTGTCGGCATCGTTGAAGCAGACGGAGAACTCTTCGAACAGGTCATGCAGCCGGGTGAAGCGGTGCGGCTGCGCGATCGCGATGACGCGGCCCTTGGTGGCCCCGCGCGCGGCCTTCAGCACCGCCGCGATCTCGACCGGGTGATGACCGTAATCGTCGAAGATGTCGACCCCGTTCCAAGAGCCGGTGTGAGTGAAGCGGCGCTTGACCCCGGCAAAGGACGACAGGCCTTTCTTGATCGCCTCGGCCGACAGGCCGAGCTCATTCGCGACCGCGATCGCCGCCGTTGCGTTGGAGACATTGTGCCGGCCGGGCATCGGCAGCCGCAGGCCGGCGATCGTCGTTGTGCCGCGGCCCTTGCGGTCGCGGATCACCACGTCGAACTCCGATATGGCTCCGTCCATACGGTGGTTGGTGAAGCGCACGTCGGCCTGCGCGTTCTCGCCATAGGTAATGACGCGCCGGTCCTCGATGCGGCCGACCAGCGCCTGCACCTCCGGATGGTCCGTGCACATCACGCCGAAGCCGTAGAACGGCACGTTCTCGACGAACTGGCGGAACGCCTCGCGCACCTTGTCGAAGCTGCCATAGTGATCGAGATGCTCCGGGTCGATGTTGGTGACGACCGCGATGTCGGCCGGCAGCTTGAGGAAGGTGCCGTCGCTCTCGTCCGCCTCGACCACCATCCACTCGCCGTCGCCCATGCGGGCATTGGTGCCATAGGCGTTGATGATGCCGCCATTGATGACGGTCGGGTCGAGCCCGCCGGCTTCGAGCAGCGTCGCCACCATCGAGGTGGTCGTCGTCTTGCCGTGCGTGCCGCCGATGGCGATCGCCTGGCGGAAGCGCATCAATTCAGCGAGCATCTCGGCGCGGCGCACGACCGGCAGCAGTTTTTCGCGCGCGGCCTTGAGTTCCGGGTTGGATTTCTTGATGGCCGTCGACACCACGATCACTTCGGCGTCGCCGATATTCTCGGCCTTGTGGCCGACGAAGCACTCGATGCCCTTATCGCGCAGCCGCTGCACATTGGCGCCGTCCGCCTGGTCGGAACCCTGCACCTTGTAGCCGAGATTGTGCAGCACCTCGGCGATGCCGCTCATGCCGATGCCGCCGATGCCGATGAAATGCACGAGGCCGATCGTCTGCGGCATCTTCATGCGCGCGTCCTCCTGTGGTCCGAAACCGTTTTGCCGGACGCAATAGCCTCTGTAAGATCGGCGAGCAACCGCGCAGCATCCGGTTTTCCGGCCGAGCGGGCAGCCGCGGCCATCCCTGCAAGCCGGCCGGGGTCCTCCATTAGCCCGCCGACCAGCGCGGCAATCCGCTCGGCCGAAAGCGTCGATTGCGGATGGACCTCGGCTCCGCCGGCCGCGGCAAGTGCCGCGGCATTCGCCGCCTGGTCGTGATCGAGCGCATGCGGATAAGGCACCAGCAGCGCGGGGCGGCCGATGACGGCGATCTCCGATACCGTCGAGGCGCCGGAGCGCGACATCACCAGATGGGCCGCCGCCATGCGCGCCGCCATGTCGGTGAAGAAGGGCGAAACCTGCGCGTCGACGCCGAGATTGGCATAGGCGGCCTTCACCCGCACCACGTCTTCGGCGCGCGCCTGCTGGGTGATTGTCAGCCGCTTGCGCTGCGCTTCGGACAGGAGCGCGATCGCCGCCGGCACGGCATCGGAAAAGAATTGCGCGCCCTGGCTGCCGCCGAACACCAGAAAGCGGAAAGGCTCGCCGTCGTTGGACGCTATGTAAGGGGTCTTTGCCGCTTCGAGTATCTGCGGCCTGACCGGATTGCCGGTGTTCACCGTCTTGGCGCCGGCCGCACTTGCGCCTTCCGGCAGGAAGCCGCCGGCGATCGCGTCGACCCGGCTCGACAGCGCCCTGTTGGCGCGGCCCATGACGGCGTTCTGCTCATGGATCAGCGTCGGCACCTTGCGGCGGGCCGCCGCGTAGAGCGGCGGCAGTGTCGGATAGCCGCCGAAGCCGACGACGGCCTCCGGCTTGATCCTGGCGATCACCCGCCCCGCTTGCCGCACGCCTTGCCAAATCGTCCAGAAGGCCGAGAGCATGGCAATCGGATTCTTCGAGCCCAGTGTGGCCGACGGGATCGAGTGGACTTCGACAGCGGGAAACTGGCGCGAATAGCGCTCGGCGCGGTGGTCGGTGGCGAGATGCACCTTCCAGCCGCGCTCGATCAGCTCATGCGCAAGCGCCTCGGCCGGGAACAGATGCCCGCCCGTTCCGCCGGCCGCAAGCAGGATAACACCCTTCGACATCCAGCCTCATTCCGCCGCGATAGTGCGCTGCGAGAAAGCATAGCCCATCTGCTTGCGCTTTTCGGGATGTCTGCGCGTCAGCGCCAGCACCATGCCCATCGAGACGGCAATCGCGATCTGCGAGGAGCCGCCATAGGAGATGAAGGGCAGCGTCATGCCCTTGGCGGGCATCAGCTGCAGGTTGACGCACATATTGATGGCCGACTGCAGCCCGAAGATGGTGACAAGCCCGCCGACGGCGTAGCGGGTGAAATCGTCATGCTCCTTGAGCGCGATGCTCAATCCGCGCAGCACGATGAAGGCGAAGATCGACATGATGAAGAAGCACATGATCAGCCCGAACTCCTCGCCCGCGACCGAGAAGACGAAGTCGGCATGGCTGTCCGGAATGACCCGCTTCACCGTGCCCTCGCCCGGACCGACGCCGAACCAGCCGCCATTGATCAGCGCTTCGCGGCCCATGTCGACCTGGAAGGTATCGCCTTCGCCGGTGAGGAACTTGTCGATGCGGGCGGCGACGTGCGGAAAGACCGTATAGGCCGCGAACACGCCGCCGATGCCGGCGGCACCCAGCGCGACGATCCAGAGCCAGGGTAAGCCGGCCATGAAGAACATCACGCCCCAGGTGCCCAGCACCAGCATTGTCTGGCCGAGATCAGGCTGCGCCACCAGGAGGGAGATCACCAGGGCCAGCAGCAGCATGGCGAAAAGATTGCCGGGGATATCGGGCTGGCGCTTGTGCTCGGCGAAAAGCCAGGCGCAGATGATGACGAAGGCAGGCTTGAGGAATTCGGACGGCTGGATGGAGAGGCCGGCGAGCGACACCCAGCGCCGCGCGCCTTTCACCTCGACGCCGATGTAGAGCACCGCCACCATCAGCACCAGCATGATGCAGAGCATCACCAGCGACATGCGCCTTATCTGTCGCGCCTCGAGGAAGGAAACCGCCAGCATCACGATGAGAGCTGGGATGGTGAAGATGATCTGCCTTGTAGCGAAGTGGAAGCTGTCGAGGCCGATGCGCTCGGCGACCGCCGGACTTGCCGCGAAGGACAAAACGATGCCTAGCCCCATCAGCGACAGGAATGCCGCCAGGAACCAGCGATCGATCGTCCACCACCAGGTTGCGACCGGACTTTTGTCGAGACGGCTTTGCATCAACGTGGCCCTCCGATGGGTTTCACCCCATCAATAGCAGTCGCAGCTTGCCTGAAGGCTTCGCCGCGAACCTCGAAATTCTTGAACTGGTCGAAACTGGCGCAGGCCGGCGAAAGCAGCACCACCGCTTCGCCGCCGGTGTCGCTCGCAGCGTCATGGGCTGCATGCTCGACCGCGGCAGCCAGCGTTCCGGATATTTCGTAAGGCACCGCCTCGCCCAGCGTGGCGGAGAAAGCAGGTGCGGCCTCGCCGATCAGATAGGCCTTGGCGATGCGCGGGAAGAAGCCGCGCAGCGGCTCGATGCCGCCTTCCTTGGGCAGGCCGCCGGCGATCCAGTAGATGCGGTTGAAGCTCGACAGCGCTGGCGCCGCCGCGTCGGCATTGGTCGCCTTGGAATCGTTGACGAACAGCACATGATCCTTGCGGCCGACCTGCTCCATGCGGTGCGCCAGCCCTGGGAAGCTTTCCAGCCCCGCCTGGATCTCGCCGAGCTCGAGACCGACCCGCAGGCAGGCGGCGATGGCAGCCAGCGCGTTCTGCGCATTGTGTTGGCCGCGAAGCGAGCCGATGCCCTCGAGGAAAGCGACGCGGCTGTAGCGGCCGTCCACGGCTTCCATCAGGTTGGTGCCCTCGGCGAAATAGCCGTCGGTGAGCGGCAGGCGCTTGGAGATGCGGATAACCTGCCGGCCTGCCCGCTCCAGCCGGTCGGCGATCTGGGCGCACCAGGAATCGTCGACGCCGATGATCGCGGTGTCGCTGCCGGCGACCAGCCTTTCCTTGATCGAGGAGTAATGCGCCATCGTGCCGTGCCGGTCGAGATGGTCGGGCGTCAGGTTGAGCAGGATGCCTGCCGTCGGGTTGATCGAGGGTGCGAGATCGATCTGGTAGGAAGAGCACTCCACCGCATAATGCCGCTCGGGCTCGGGCGGGTCGAGCGTCATGATGGCCCGACCGATATTGCCGCCCATCTGGGTGTCGCGCCCTGCCGATTTCAGGATATGCGCCGTCAGCGCCGTAGTCGTCGACTTGCCGTTGGTACCGGTGATCGCGATAAAGGGCGAGGACGGAGCGCGCTGGATGCGCTCGCGGCAAAACAGCTCGATGTCGCCGACCACCTCGACGCCGGCGCCGCGAGCCAGCTCCACCGTCCAATGCGGCTTCGGATGCGTGAGCGGCACGCCGGGCGACAGGACGAAGGCCGCAAAGCGCGACCAGTCGGCGCCGCGCAGGTCGCCGGTCGCAATTCCGGCGGCGGCGGCCTTGGCCACGCTGTCCGGATTGTCGTCCCAGGCGAGGATATCGGCACCACCCGCGATCAGCGCATGCGCGGTCGCGATCCCCGAACCGCCGAGCCCGAAGAGCGAAACGCGTTTGCCTGCGAAGGAAGTGGCGGGGATCAAGCGGTGTCCTATCTGAGCTTGAGGGTGGAGAGGCCGACCAACGCCAGGATGACGGCGATGATCCAGAAGCGGATCACCACCTGGCTTTCGGTCCAGCCGAGCTTTTCGAAATGGTGATGGATCGGCGCCATCAGGAAGACGCGCTTGCCGGTCATCTTGAAGTAGCCGACCTGGATGATGACCGACAGGATCTCCACCACGAACAGGCCGCCGACGATGACCAGCACGATCTCGTGCTTGGTGGCGACCGCGATGGTGCCGATCAGTCCGCCCATGGCCAGCGAGCCGGTGTCGCCCATGAAGATCGCGGCCGGCGGCGCGTTGAACCAGAGGAAGCCGAGGCCGGCGCCGATGACCGCGCCGAGCACGACCGCCAGCTCGCCGGTGCCGGGGACGAAGTGGATCTGCAGATATTCGGCGAAGACCGCGTTGCCCGAAAGATAGGCGATGACGCCGAAGGACGCCGCCGCGATCATGATCGGCACGATCGCCAGGCCGTCGAGGCCGTCGGTCAGGTTCACCGCATTGCCGGCGCCGACGATGACGAAGCAGGAGAACGGCACGAAGAACCAGCCGAGATTGATGAGGAATTCCTTGGCGAACGGAAAGGTCAGCGAGGACGAGAACGGCGCCTGGCCATTATGCATGATCACCCAGGCAGCGACGCCGGCGATGACGAATTCGATCGCCAGCCGCGCCTTGCCGGAGAAGCCTAGATGCGACTGTTTCGTCACCTTGAGATAGTCGTCGTAGAAACCGATCGAGCCGAAGCCGAGCGTCACCAGCATCACAACCCAGACATAGATGCTGGAGAGGTTCGCCCACAAAAGCGATGAGCCGATGATGCCGCAAAGGATCATCAGCCCGCCCATGGTCGGCGTGCCCGCTTTCTTGAAATGCGTCTGCGGCCCGTCGGCGCGGATCGGTTGGCCCTTACCCTGACGAAGCCGCAGCGAATTGATGATGGTCGGTCCGAATATGAAGACGATGAGCGCCGACGTGATCAGCGCGCCGCCGGTGCGAAAGGTGATGTAGCGGAAGACATTGAAGGCCGAGATCTTGTCCGCGAAATCAACGAGTAAAGTGAGCATGCGCTTCCGTCCCCCGGAGCCCGACCTCAGGTCGGTTCAATGGTTGCGGCTTCCGCCGGAAATTTGCCGAGCAATGCCTCGACCAGCTTTGAAAATCCTATGCCTTTCGACGACTTGACCATCACCACGTCGCCGGGCCTGATTGCCGACATGACGACCGGCTTCAGCTCTTCCGCGCCTGCCCGGTATTCGGTTTCGACATCGGAAGGCAAAACCTCGGCCAGCGCCCGCATCTCCGCGCCGCCGAGAAAGACGTTGTGCGTTTCCGTGCCGACGATGAGTTCGGCAAGCGCCGCATGCAGCTTCGCCGAATGGCTGCCGAGTTCCAGCATGTCGCCAAGCACGGCGATGCGCCTGCCCTCGCCCGATACCGGCGTGGCGTTGAGCAGCGCCATGGCTGCCGCCATCGACGCCGGGTTGGCATTGTAGCTCTCGTCGATCAGCGTGATCGGGCCGCTTGGATGATGCAATATGTGGCGCCTGCCGCGCCCGCGCTCGGCCGAAAGATCTGCAAGCGCCGCCGCCACCTTGTCGAGATCGGCGCCGACCAGTTGCGCGGTCCCCAGCACGGCCAGCACATTCTGCACGATGTGTCGGCCGGGCGCCCCGACCCGGGCCGTCACATCCTTTTTGCCGATCTTGACGGCGATATCGGAATGATCGGCGTAAAGGTCGCAGCCAGCAAGGCGGAACGCCGAGCGGGCGTTTTCGCCGAAGCCGAAGACATGCTCGACACCGGCCTCTCTCGCCATTTTGCCGAGCAGCTTCCAGCGCGGATCGTCGCGGTTGAGCAGCGCGGCGCCGCCGGGCTCTATGCCCTCGAAAATCTCGGCCTTGGCCATGGCGATCTCGTCGAGATTCTTGAAGAAGCCAAGATGGGCGGCGGCAATCAGCGTGACGATCGCGACATGCGGTCTGACCATCCTGACGAGCGGCCTGATCTCGCCCGGATGGTTCATGCCGATCTCGAAAACCGCGTAGTCGCAGTCTTGCGGCATGCGGGCCAAGGTCAGCGGCACGCCCCAATGGTTGTTGAACGACTGCGCCGAGGCATGCACCTTGCCGACCGCCGACAGCACATGGCGCAGCGCCTCCTTGGTCGTCGTCTTGCCTGCCGAGCCGGTCACCGCGACAATCTTGGCCCGTGAGCGAGCGCGCGCCGCAACGCCAAGCTTCTCGAGCGCCGCAAGCACATCCTGCACGACGATCATCGGCGCCGTCAGCCGGCCGAGTGACGGCAGCTTGCCCTCGGCGACGACCAGCACGGCAGCACCCGCCTTCACCGCCGCGGTCGCGAAATCGTGGCCGTCCATCGTCTCGCCCTTGATGGCGAAGAAGGCATTGCCGGGCTCGAGGCTGCGGCTGTCGATGGAAATGCCGGTGATGCCTTCCGGCAGCGAGCCGATCGGCCTGCCACCCATGGCCTCGACGAGCGCTTCCGACGTCCAGAGCAAGCTCATGCGGCGCGCTCCTGAAGCGCCTCGCGCACTTCCTCGTGGTCGGAGAAGTGGAAGGTTTCGGTACCGATGGTCTGGCCCTCCTCATGCCCCTTTCCGGCGACGATCAGCGTATCGCCGGCATGAAGCATCGCCACCGCCTCGTGGATCGCCTTGCGGCGGTCGCCGATCTCGATGGCGCCGGGTGCCGCGGCAAGGATGGCCGCGCGGATGGTTTCGGGGATCTCCGTGCGCGGATTGTCGTCGGTGACGATGACGACATCGGCTAGCCGGGTGGCGATCTCGCCCATGATCGGCCGCTTGCCGCGATCACGGTCGCCGCCACAGCCGAACACGACAACGACCCGGCCTGTGGTGAACGGGCGAACCGAGGTCAGCACATTTTCCAGCGCGTCGGGCTTGTGTGCGTAGTCGACATAGACCGGAGCACCGGCCGCCGTCGTGCCGACAAGGTCGAGCCGGCCCGGCGCGCCTTTGAGTTTCTCCAATGCGGCCAAGGCTTTGCCGACGGATGTTCCAGTCGAGATGGCGAGGCCGGCCGAAACCAGCGCATTGGCGATCTGGAAATCACCGGCCAGCGGCAGGTCGATCTCGTAAAGCACGCCGTCGGCCTCGACCTCTGCGCGCTGCCGCCGCCGCTCATGCTCGACGCGCTTCAGCGTAAGGAACTCGCCGTGGCGGCCGACTGTGAGCACGTTCAGGCCCGCCGCCCGCGCGGCGTGAACCGTCGGCTCCGACCAGGGATCGTCGGCGAAGATGACCGCCGGAGCCCCCGTCGGCAGCAGGGTATCGAACAGGCGCAGCTTGGCGCGATGATAGTCCTCGACCGTCGGATGGTAATCCATGTGATCGCGGCCGAGATTGGTGAAGCCGCCGGCGGCGAGCTTGACCCCATCGAGGCGGCGCTGGTCGAGGCCGTGGCTGGAGGCCTCCATCGAGGCGTGTGTCACCCCTGCCTCCGCCAGTTCCTTCAGCAGCTGGTGCAGCGCAACCGGATCCGGCGTGGTCAACGAACCATATTCGTTGCGGCCGGGCGCCACGACGCCCGTCGTGCCGATCGAAGCGGCGGCAAAACCGGCCTGCTCCCATATCTGGCGGGTGAAGGCGGCGACCGACGTCTTGCCGCTGGTGCCGGTGACGGCGACCATCGTCTCGGGCTGCTTGCCGAAGAAGCGCGCCGCGCTCAGCGCCAGAGCCAGGCGAGGATCATCGACGGCAAAGACCGGGACCGGAAGGCCGGAAACGCCTGTACCATTGCCGGTGACGATTGCAGCAGCACCTCGACTGGCGGCATCGGCGGCATAGGTTGAGCCATCGGCCTTGCTGCCGGCGAGCGCAAAGAAGACGGCGCCCGGCCTTACATGGCGGGAATCGGAGGAGAGACCGGTAACCTCCAGATCGGGGGAAGCTGTTCCCTCGACAGGCAGGATACCGGCTAGATCTTTCAGATGCATTGAGTCCCGTTCACCGCAACAAAATAGCGCGCAGTTGCCGGCGCGCCCCAAGAATCACTGATAGGAAACCAGCGTTGCACCATTTTCATGGCTGAAATCTGGCTTCACGCCAAGCATGGAAGCCGCGCGCCTGACGATGTTGCCCGCCATGACGCCCGCATTCGAGGCTGCGGTGGCGCCCATGCCGGGCTTTTCCGGCTTCGGCTCGTCGGCGATCGTAAGCACGATATATTGCGGATCGTCCATCGGGAAAGCCGCCACGAAGGCATTGAAATTCTTGTCTTTTGAATAGCGGCCGTTGACCACTTTCTCCGCCGTGCCGGTCTTGCCGCCGACGCGGAAACCCGGAACCCTGGCGCTCTTGCCCGAACCTTTCTCGGCATTGAGCGCATAGAGATAGCGCATCGATTCCACTGTTTTTTCGCTGACCACTTTCTTGGCCACCGCCATTGCCTGTTCCACGGTACGCGGCAGGAAGGTCGGCTCGATCAGATAACCGCCATTCATCAGCGCGGCGCAGCCCACCGCCGTCTGCAGCGGCGTCGTCGACACGCCATGGCCGAAGGCGATGGTGATCGAATTGACCTGCTTCCAGACCTTGGGCTCGGTCGGCCGCGCCACTTCCGGCAATTCCGTCTGCATTTTTTCGAGCACGCCCAGCCGATGCAGGAATTCGCGATGTCCTTCGATGCCGACAGCCTCGGCCTCCCTGGCCGAACCGATGTTGGACGAATAGATGAACACTTCCGGCACCGACAGAACACGGCCCTTGGCGTGGAAGTCGTGGATGGTCTGACGGCCGATCCGGATGGGGCGCGACGCGTCGAAGCGGCTTTCCAGCGTCACCTTGCCGGAATCGAGCGCCATCGCGGTGGTGAAGCTCTTGAAGGTCGAGCCCATCTCGTAGAGGCCGGCCGACATGCGGTTCAGCCGGTCCTTCTCCTGGGCGTTGTAGGGATTGTTGGGGTCGAAATCCGGCACCGACGCCATGGCCAGCACCTCGCCGGTCTTGACATTGAGCACGACCGCGCCGGCCGCGATCGCATGGAACCGCTCCATGCCGGTCGCAACCTCGTCGCGGACGATGTGCTGGACGCGCAGATCGATTGACAGCTTCACCGGCTTCAGGTCCCTGGCCACCGCCAGCCCCGACGCCTGCAGATCGGTAAGGCCCTGGTCGTCGATGTACTTCTCCATGCCGGAGATGCCCTGATTGTCGATATTGGTGAGCCCGACAATGTAGGAGGACGTCTCGCCGCTCGGATAGAAGCGCCGCTTTTCGGTGCGGAAGCCGAGACCCGGAATGCCGAGCGCCATGATGTCGGCCTGCTGCTTCGGCGTCAGCTGCCGCTGCAGCCAGACGAAGCCGGCGCCGCTCTTCAGCTTGTGATAGGTCTGCTCGTAATCGATCTCGGGAAGCACGGTCGACAGCTTCTCGATCGCCTCGTCGGCGTCGACGATGCGGCGCGGCTCGGCGAACAGCGACGCCGTCTTGATGTCGGTCGCCAGCACCTCGCCGTTGCGGTCGACGATGTCCGGCCGCGAGGCCGTGACGCGGCTTTGCGGACCGCCCGACATATCCGGATTTTGCAGGCCGAGATAGACGAGCCGGCCGGCAATCGTCGAATAGATGGTGAAGAACACCGCCATTGTCATGACGATGCGGGTCTTGGCCTTGCCGCCGGTCGCCTTGCGGGCGGCATCGACGACGATCGAACCGTCCTCGGCCACCTTCTTTCGACGCTTGAGCAGGTCACCGATCCTTGGAAGCCTGCTGATCATTGCACGGTGCTCCCGGTGACCACCGGATCCTTGCCGGCCGGGGGCGCTTTGCCGGAATTGTCGGCCATGCCGCCAAGCCGCTGCGACGACAGGTCCTCGATGTTGACAGGTTTCATGGGTACGTCGTCGAGACCGCCGATCTGCCGGGCGTTGAGCGGCTCGAGCCCGAGCTGAGACTTGTAGATTTCGGCAAGCTTCTGCAGCCGTGCCGGTTGGGTGAGCAGGCTCCAGTCGGCTTTCAGAAGATCGATCGTGTCTTCCTCGTAGCGGATCTGCGCCTGCAGCTTCTGCACCGCCGCCAGCTGGTCCTCGGCTTCGCGCTTGGTCTTGTAGGTCAACGCCGCCGCCGAGACCATGACGGCGATCAGGACTATGTCGCTGGTACGAAACACGTGCTTACCTCTCCCCCGGCCGCTCGACGGCGGGAAGCTTTGGAAGGCCGAAAATCGAAAAGTCGCCGGGGCGCGCCGGCACCTCGGTGCGGATTGCCGCGCGCAGCCTGGCCGAACGCGCGCGCGGGTTGGCGGCGATCTCGGCCTCGCCCGGCGTCACCCCGCCGCCGGATTTGCGGAAGGTCGCCAGCCGGGCCGGCGCGTCGGGCATGTGGCGCGAGCCCGATGCCGCATCGGCGCGATCGGCGATGAAGCGCTTGACGATGCGGTCTTCCAGCGAATGAAAGGTCACGACGGCGAGCCTACCGCCGGGCTTGAGCACCCGCTCGGCGGCGAACAGCGCGCCCGCCAGTTCGCCGAGCTCGTCGTTGACGAAGATGCGCAGCGCCTGGAAGACGCGGGTGGCCGGATGGATCTTGTCCTTCGGCGCGCGGCCTATATGGGTGGCGATGGCGTCGGCCAGATCGAGCGTGCGCTCGAAGGGCCGTTTCTGGCGCCGGGCCTCTATCATGCGGGCGATGCGGCCGGCATGCCGCTCTTCGCCGAGAAAGCCGAAGATGCGGGCAAGGTCGCCCGCCTTGAAGGTGTTGACGACATCGGCGGCGCTCAGGCCCGCTTGCGCCATGCGCATGTCGAGCGGCCCGTCGGCGCGAAAGGAAAAGCCGCGCTCGGCCTGGTCGAGCTGCATGGAAGAAACGCCGATGTCGAGCACGACGCCATCGGCGCCCCCGACATGCTCGTCCAGCGTCGAGAACGGCGCCTCAACGAGCTTCAGCCTGCCGCCGGCCTGCCGTTCCAGAGCCCTGCCCGCGGCGATCGCATCCGGGTCGCGGTCGATCGCCACGACCGAAGCGCCGCGCTCGAGGACGGCACCGGTGTAGCCGCCGGCGCCGAACGTCCCGTCGACGATCGTCTCGCCCGGCTTGGGTTCAAGCGCCCCCAGCACTTCGCCAAGGAGGACCGGAATGTGACGGACCAGTCCGCCAACGGCGTGAGGATCATCGCCGTGGCCAGCCATCATTCCGGTCGCTCCCCGGGCTTCGTCCCCTGCCGAAGCTGCAAAAGCCTGGCCCGCGCCTGCGCCCCGTAGGCGGCAAGCCGGCCCGGTTCCCAGACCTGAAAGAAATTGCCGCGGCCGACAAAGGCCACCTCGTTCGAGATGCCCGTGTGCTCGCGGATGAAATCGGTCATCGTGATGCGGCCGTCCTGGTCCAGTTTCAGGAACGTCCCGTCGCCATGGCAGAAGAAGGACATGTCGTCCGCCGTCTGCAGGAAGGGATCCTCCAGCGCGATCCGCTGCTCGTAGCGGTCGAGCAGGTCGAGCCCGCCGACGTCCATCGCCGGAAGGTCGAGGCAGCGTAGCGCATAGAGCTCCGCATAGCCACGTTTCTGCACGACCGCGCGGAAGTGCGCCGGAACGGACACCCGCCCCTTCGCATCGATCCTGTTCACTGCGCTTGACAGAAATCGGTCCACTACGCGTTACAGCCGCTGTCGCCGCTGCACCCCTTCCCATGTTTTTCTCCGCGCCGCCGTCGTGCGTCGCCTCGCGACAAATCGCTTCATTCACCAAGGCGAAAACCGGCAAACGCGCAGCCGCCGCGACTGCCCGATTGGCGTACGCTTCACCCTGACGCGGAACGAAGGCTTGATGATGTGAATGGGATATCATGGGGCACTATGGGCGTCAACGGGAAGAGGCATCACAAACGCGCATGCCACAACCAGGAAGAGCAGACTGACGGCACGTCTCGTCTTTATCGTCCATTAAGCCTAACGAACCGTTTAGAACCGTCTGGCCCAAAAGGACGCGGCTTGCTGCGAGCCTTCGGCGCGCCTAGCGTCGAGCCTCTGTTCAGCGAGGAATGAGCCCATGGCCGAAACCGCGAAGTCACGCGCCGCGACACTTGCCCATCTGCGCAGTGGCGATTTCGCCAAGGGCGATCCCATCCCCTTGCCGCTGACAATGGCCTCGATCTTTCATTCGCCGGGCGACGCGACGGGCTTCGATCAATACGGCCGTTTCAGCAATCCGACGTGGCACGCCGTCGAGCATGCGCTTGGCCATCTGGAGGATGCGCAATGCGTTGCCTTTCCGTCGGGAATGGCAGCGATTTCGGCGTCGTTTTTTTCGCTCGTCAAATCGGGCGACCGCATTCTCTTGCCCTCGGACGGCTACCATACGACACGTGCGCTGGCGGAGCGTTTCCTGAAGCCGCTCGGCGTCACCTATGACGTGAGGCCCACATCGAGCATGCTCGATGGCGGTTTTGCCGGCTACCGGCTGGTGTTCGCCGAGACCCCGTCCAACCCGAGGCTGGACATCTGCGACATCGCCGCCGTCGCCAAGGCCGTGCACGAGCAAGGCGCGATCCTCGTCGTCGACAACACGACGATGACGCCCTTCGGCCAGCGCCCGCTCGACCTCGGCGCCGATGTCGTGGTGTCGGCCGATACCAAGGCGATCAATGGGCACTCGGATGTGCTGTTCGGCCATGTCGCCAGCCGCAATCCGGATATTGTCGCCAAGGTCAGGGACTGGCGCGAGACGGCAGGCGGGATCCCCGGGCCGTTCGAGGCCTGGCTCGTCCATCGCGGCCTCGAGACGCTGGAGGTGCGTTTCGATCGCATGTGCTCTTCGGCCGAAGCGATCGCCCGTCGTCTCAAGCGACATCGCGCGGTGAGCGGCCTGCGCTTTCCCGGGCTCGAGGGCGATGCTTCGCATAATCTGGCGCGCGCCCAGATGGAGCGCTTCGGCTTCCTCATCTCGTTCGAACTGGCGTCGGAAGAGAAGGCCGAGGCTTTCATCGACAATTGCGCGCTGTTGGAATCGACAACTTCCTTTGGCGGCGTGCACAGTTCGGCCGAGCGACGCTCGAAGCGCGGCGATGCGGTGCCGCCCGGCTTCGTGCGCCTTTCGGTCGGCTGCGAACCGGTGGAGGAGCTCTGGCAGGCGATCGAGGTGTCGCTGGACCGGCTCGGCGGTTGAGCCGATCACCTCGTGAGATCGTCGGCTCCGATCTTGCGACGTCCGTGCAGCACACGGAGGATTTCGACCGCATGCTCGCCAACTCGATATAAGGTGAGGTAGTCGCCGACGATGAGATGGCGAACACCCGGCGCAACGTCGTCGCGCGGAGGCCCGGAAAAAGGATAGGTAGCCAGTTGCTGCCAACGGCTTTCAATACGATCGAGTAGTCGGTCTGCTGCGATTTCGTTGTCGCCAGCGACATAAAGCCATATGGCAATCAAATCCTCTTCAGCATGCGCGGTTCGAACAATGGGCAGCAAGCTCATGCTGCTCCACTGGATCTCAAGCGCCTTCGCGCCTCAGCCTTGATCTCTTCAATCGATGCGAACCGCCCCGGCCCGCTGTCGATCCCCTCTTGCACCAGCTTGCGCAATTCCTCGACCGTATAGCCGAGCAGGTCACGCCGGTCCTTCCATTGCCTGAGCGCGTCCCGGATCACTTCACTCGCCGAGGCATACTCGCCGGCTGCCACGACATCGTCGACAGCCTGCGCCAGTTCGGGAGAAAGCGTTATGCTGCGTTTGTCGACCTGACCCATCACCGGCTCCTGATATTTGTCCGCCGGCGCCAAGGTACGATTTAATCGTACCGGCTTCAAGAAGCGTGTGTCCGCCTTGAATCAACAGGCGAGCCTGACGGCACAACCCGCTGATTTCAGGAGCTCTCTTGGATGTCGCGAAGAAAAAATGCCAGCTGGCCTGTAAGCCGGGTTCTGTATGGCCCCCGCGCCTTGCGGCGCGGGAACGTGGCGGCCATTCATCTTGGGCACGTGTCGCCACACGCCTCACGCAACCTACCCGGGCGGTGGGCCGGAAACAGCCCTCGAAGGTTTCCCCTCGCACCGCCCCTATTCGGTTTTGCTCCCGGTGGGGTTTGCCGTGCCGCTCCTGTTGCCAGTCGCGCGGTGGGCTCTTACCCCACCCTTTCACCCTTGCCGCGGCATTCGCCGCGGCGGTTTGCTTTCTGTGGCACTTTCCCTGGGGTCGCCCCCGCCGGCCATTAGCCGGCACCGTGTCTCCATGGAGCCCGGACTTTCCTCACCCGCAGCCTTTCGGCTCTTGCGGGCGCGGCCGCCCGGCCAGCTGGCAAGCGCGTATAAAGGGATTCCCGCCGGAAAACGCAAACGAAAAAGGCAGCTGCCCCGCTTTAGGCGGGCGAGCCGAGCGCCGCCATCTGCACCTTCACCTTGCTGCAATAGGCGGCCGAAACCGGATTCATCCGCCTCGCACCATGGCCGGCATTGTATTTGAGGATCGTGCCGCAGGTCGTGCCGCCGCCGAGCCCTTGCGCCATGGCCAGGTACTTCATGCCGTATTTGATGTTGGTGTCGGGATCGAACAGTCCCTTGGCTGAACCGGTATAACCCATCATCCGCGCCGTCGCCGGCTTGATCTGCATCAGGCCGATCTCGCCGGCGCTGCCGACCATGTTCGGCCGATAGTTGCTTTCGATCTTGATGACGGCCTTGGCGAGCGACACCGGCACGCCGTAGCTCGCCGCATAGCGGGCGATGATCGCAGAATATTGGCCACCGCCGGTCGCCGGGGACGACAGGGCGGGCTTTTCGGGATGGATGGAAGCCGTCGTCGTCAGGTCGATGGTCTTCCTGCCGCGCTTTGCATTGCGCTTGACCGTTGATTTCGCCGACCGCGCTACTCCGGCTTTCTGCACCTTTGCCTGGGCGACTTTCGTGGTTTTTGCGGTTTTGGGATCGGGGGCTGTCTTTGGCGTTGCGGGGGTTGCCGCGAACCCATTGTCGGCCGCCCGCAAGCTAAGGGGGGCACTGTTTGCCGGGCTGAAGGCAAAACTCATCACTCCGGCAGCAACGGCTGCCGCTACAACGGTCAATCTTTGCATGTAGTCCTGTTCTGTTAGAACCGCGCGAAGAATTTCGCGCAGCTGGGCCAACTCAACATCGGAGCATCTTGGGGGGATAGATGTCCAACAACTTGTGGGAGATGCGTTTGGAGAGGGAATTGGCGCCAATGAAGGCGAGGCAATTCACTTTGTATGACAAATTGTAATTTAGGGAACGTGGCGAGATTATTTGGGCGAGGCTGTCTTAACGGAAGCTAGCAGCCTTTGCAGCGTGCGGATCGTCGAGCCGTCCGCCACGCCGTCGACGAGTCGCCGCCGGAAATGCAGCTGAAACGCCGCCACCACGATTTCCGTTTGGCGATCGAAGGCGCCCGATATCTCGACGCTGTAGCCGTAAAGCGCCAGCATCGATTGCAGTGCCTCCACGTCGGCGCCGGTGTCGCCCGCCCTCAGCGCCGCACCATGGCTGATCGGGGTCGCGGCAACGAGATGGCCGACGCCGGCCGCAAAGAGCGCTTTCCAGGGAAACTTCTCGCCCGGGTCGACCTTGCGTCCCGGCGCCACATCGGAATGCGCGAGCACCCTTTGCGGTGGAATGGAATGCCGTCCGGCGACCCCCTCGCATAAACCGATAACGGCGTCGATCTGCCGCTTCGGGAAGGCTTTGTAGCCCAGCGAATGCCCGGGATTGACGATCTCGATGCCGACAGAGCAGGAGTTGATGTCGACACGCCCGAACCATGAACTCTTGCCGGCATGCCAGGCGCGGTCGCTCTCGCGCACCATCTGCACGATGCGGCCATCCTCATGGACAAGATAATGCGAGGACACCTCGCTTGCCGGATCGCACAGCCACGCCTCGGCGCTGGCCCCCGTCGCCATGCCGGTATAGTGCAGCACGATCATGTCGGGCCTGAGTGTGTCGCGCCGCGGACCGAAATTCGGCGACACCCTGACCTCGGCACCCGGCTGGTCGGGCAAAAAACCGCTCATACGTGCCTGAGGCCCCGTTCGATCATCTCATAGGCCGCATTGATCGCGGCGACCCTTGTCGTGGCGATCTTGATGAATTCCTGCGGCAGGCCGCGCGCGATCAGCCTGTCGGGGTGATTGTCGGAGATCAGCTTGCGATAGCGCTTCCTGACCTCCTCGAACGGCTTCCCCCGCTCGATGCCCAGAATAATATAGGGATCGGCGGCGCCGAGATTGACGTGCCGCGACAGGATCGCCTGGTAGTGCGCCTCATCGATCCGGAAGATCTCTGCGATGCGATGCAGGAATTGCCCTTCCCGCTCGTGGATCAGCCCGTCGGCCTTGGCGATATGGAACAGCCCGTCGAGTATGTCTTCCAGCATCATGCAATTCGCATGGCCGGAACCGCATAGCTGCGCCATGCGCTGGGCATAGATTTCAAACCCGGCAACGTCGCGCTTGGCGAGGTCGTAAAGGCGCGCCACGTTGCGCGTTTCCTTGGGCGGCACTTCGAAGATTTCCTGGAAGGCGCGCACCTCGTCCTGGGAGACGATGCCGTCGGCCTTGGCCATCTTGGCCGAGAGCGCGATCATCGCTACCGAGAAGGCAACGCGCCGGCGCAGGTCCGCGTCGCCGGAGAACACGGTCCGCACGGCCTCGACGACATCGGCGACGCCCGAGGACGCCGACGACGAAACACGAGCGATGAAGTCGCCGAGGCGGTCCCAAATCGACATGCCGGCTTCTTAGTGCGAACCGGGCACCGCTATCAAGCCGGGACAATGCCGCAGGTCGAACGGCGTTTGATGGCAGTCCCGCCAAAAGAAAGGCCGGCGCAAGGCCGGCCTTCCGATTTCATTGGACAGATTTCTACTGCGCCGGTGCAGCAGGAGGTGTTGCCGGAGCCGGTTCGGCAGGCTTCGAAGCGTCAGGCGAGGCTGGCTTCATCGGCTGCTCGTTGGCCGGCGGGTTGGTGCTCTGGGTGGTCGTTTTGTCCGTGCCGGTGCCGCTGTCGCTGCAAGCCGCGACCCCCAGCAGGGCGAGCGCCGAAACAGACGCCAGAATGAGCTTCTTCATGATATCTCTCCTTCAGCAAGCGTTCACGTTTCGGTGAACGGCCACAAGAGAAATGCATCGAGCGGCTCACAGGTTTCGTAACGTTGCGTTTCCAAATGTAACATCAACTTGCGATTGCCGCCGAAACGGCGAACTAACAGAGCAAGCGCTCGCACAGATTGGATAGGCAGAATGACGGAAGCCGCGGTGAACAAAAAATGGGATTTCTGGATCGACCGGGGCGGCACGTTCACCGACATCATCGGCCGTGACCCGCGAGGACAATTGCATCCCCGAAAGCTATTGTCGGAGAACCCTGAGGCCTATGCCGATGCCGCCATCCAGGGCATCCGTGACCTGCTTGGGCTGAAAACCGGTGCGACCATCCCCCCTGGCCGGATCGGCGACATTAAGATGGGCACCACGGTCGCCACAAATGCGCTGCTCGAGCGGAAGGGCGACCGGGTGCTCCTGCTCACCACCAAGGGCTTTCGCGACGCGCTGCGCATCGCCTATCAGGCGCGTCCGGATATTTTTGCCAAGGAAATCGTCCTTCCGGAACAACTCTACGAGCGCGTGATCGAGATCGACGAGCGCGTGCGCGCCGATGGCTGCGTCGAGCGGCTGCTCGACATCGCCGCCTGCCGCCCGGCGATAGAGCAGGCCAAGGCCGACGGCATCGACGCGGTCGCCGTCGTCTTCATGCATGCCTGGAAATATCCCGACCACGAGAAAGCGGTAGCAAAAGTCTGCCTCAAGATCGGCTTCAGACAGGTCTCGGTCAGCCACGAGGTCTCGCCGCTCATCAAGCTGGTCGGCCGCGGCGACACCACTGTGGTCGACGCCTATCTGTCGCCGATCCTGTCACGCTACGTGCAGAAGGTGGCAGGCGAGTTGGGTGCCGGCCCACGCCTGATGTTCATGATGTCGTCGGGCGGGCTGACCGCCGCCGACATGTTCCAGGGCAAGGATGCGCTGCTATCGGGTCCGGCCGGCGGCGTCGTCGGTATGGTCGAGACGGCGAAGCTCGCCGGCTTCGAAAAGGTCATCGGCTTCGACATGGGTGGCACCTCGACCGACGTCGCCCATTACGACGGCGAATATGAACGCGCCTTCGACACCGAAGTCGCCGGCGTGCGTATCCGCGCGCCGATGATGCGCATTCATACTGTCGCTGCCGGCGGCGGCTCGATCCTGCATTACGAGGCCGGCCGCTTCCGTGTCGGCCCGGACTCCGCCGGCGCCAATCCCGGCCCGGCCGCTTACCGACGTGGCGGGCCGCTCGCCGTCACCGACGCCAATGTGATGCTCGGCAAGCTGCAGCCCGATGTCTTCCCGGCGATCTTCGGTCCCGGCCAGGACCAGCCGCTCGACGTCGGCACCGTGCGCGAAGAATTCGCGGCGCTCGCTACCGAGATCGGCGATGGGCGCTCGCCGGAAGCGGTGGCCGAGGGCTTCGTCACCATCGCCGTCGAGAACATGGCCAACGCCATCAAGAAGATTTCGGTGCAGCGCGGCTACGATGTCACCGAATATCTCTTGAACTGCTTCGGCGGCGCCGGCGGCCAGCATGCCTGCCTGGTCGCAGATGCGCTCGGCATGGAAGCGGTGCTCATCCATCCCTTCTCGGGCCTGCTTTCGGCTTACGGCATCGGGCTGTCGACAGTTTTTGCCTCGCGCCAGCAGGCGCTGCTGAAGCCGCTCGCCGAAGAGTCCCGCTCCTCGATCGAAGAACTGATTGCGGCTTTGCGCCAAAGTGTCGTCGCCGAACTTGCGGCGCAAGGCATTGCGGAAGCCGCCATCGCCTCGAGACCGGTCCTGCAGATCCGTTATGACGGCACGGACACGACTTTGCCGGTGAATTTCGAGCATGGCTCGATTTTCCGCGCCAGAAGCGATTTCGAGGCCGCCCACAAGGCCCAATTCGGCTTCGTCTACGAAAACAAGCCTATGATCATCGAGGCGGTTGGCGTCGAAGGCAGCGATGTCGGGACCGCTGCGCGCGACGAAAATGAATCAAGCCTCGAAGACAAGGCGGCAAGCCCCTGGCAGACCCGGCAATTCTTCGCCGACGGCGCCTGGCGTGATGCCGGTATCTTCCGGCGCGAGGATCTGAAGCCCGGCCATAAGGTGGCGGGTCCCGCCCTCGTCATCGAGCCGAACCAGACCATCGTCGTCGAACCGGGCTGGCAGGCCATGATCACGGCCCTGAACCATGTCCTGTTGCGCCGCATCGAAAAGAAACGCCGGCAGGCGGCGCTCGGCACCGAGGCCGATCCGGTGATGCTGGAGGTCTTCAACAACCTTTTCATGTCGATCGCGGAGCAGATGGGCGTGACGCTGCAGAACACCGCCTATTCCGTCAACATCAAGGAGCGGTTGGATTTCTCCTGCGCCGTGTTCGACCGTCACGGCGCGCTGGTCGCCAACGCGCCGCACATGCCGGTGCATCTGGGATCCATGGACCGCTCGGTCGAAACCGTCATCCGCCTGAATTCGGGCGATATCCATCCGGGCGACGTCTTCGCGCTCAACGCGCCTTACAATGGCGGCACGCATTTGCCCGATATCACTGTGGTGACGCCGGTATTCGATGACGCCCGCAAGGAAATCCTGTTCTGGGCAGCCTCGCGCGGGCACCACGCCGACGTCGGCGGCACGGCGCCGGGCTCGATGACGCCTTTAGCCACCACCGTCGACGAGGAAGGGGTGCTGTTCGACAATTTCCGCATCGTCGATCGCGGCCGCTTCCGCGAGAAGGAGCTCGAGGCGCTCCTGACCGACCATCCCTACCCCGCCCGCAATCCCGCGCAGAACATCGCCGACCTCAAGGCGCAGATCGCCGCCAATGAAAAAGGCGTGGCGGAGTTGCGCAAGATGGTCGGGCATTTCGGCCTCGATGTCGTCGAGGCCTATATGGGCCATGTCCAGGACAATGCCGCCGAGAGCGTGCGCCGTGTGCTGGAACGGCTGCCCGACAGCTCCGACTACGAATACCCCACCGACACCGGCCAGGCGATCAAGGTGAAGATCACTATCGACCGGGAAAAGCGCCAGGCGACGGTCGATTTCACCGGCACTTCGCCCGTGATGAAGAACAATTTCAACGCGCCGGAGCCGGTGGCGCGAGCCGCCGTGCTCTATGCCTTCCGCGTCATGGTCGAGGACATGATCCCGATGAATGCCGGATGTCTGCGGCCGATCAACATCGTCATTCCCGACGGCTGCATGCTGAAGCCCGCCTACCCGGCCGCGGTCGTCGCCGGCAATGTCGAGACCTCGCAGCATGTCACCAACGCGCTGTTCGGCGCCATGGGCGCGATGGCCAACGCGCAAGGCACGATGAACAACCTCACCTTCGGCAACAAGCAATACCAGTATTACGAAACGATCTGCTCCGGCTCGCCGGCCGGCCGGATGAATTCCGGCCGCGGCTTTGCCGGCACTTCCGGCGTCCACACGCACATGACCAATTCGCGACTCACCGATCCGGAGGTGCTGGAATTGCGCTTCCCTGTCGTGCTCGAGGACTTCCACATCCGCGAGGGCTCCGGCGGCAAGGGCAAATGGAACGCCGGCGACGGCACCAAGCGCACCATCCGCTTCTTGGAGATGATGGAGTGCGCCATCCTCTCCTCGCACCGCAACCGGCCGCCGCAGGGTCTCGACGGCGGCGGCGATGGCGAGGCAGGCTCGACCAAGGTCAGACGCAACGACGGCTCGGTCGACGTGCTGAAGGCCTGCGACCAGACGACGCTCGATGCCGGCGAGGCCGTCATCGTCATCACGCCGACGCCCGGCGGATTCGGCAAGGCGTAAGGAAGGCGTCAACTTAATGCATGTTGCGCAAAAGAGTGCAGCGGTTTTGCGAAAACGAGATGCATAAAAACAAAGACCTAAAGCACGTCGCCCGAATCCGTTTCAGCGCGACGCGCTTTAACGTCAACAGCCTGTCACCCGCCTGTCACAACGCTGCGCTACCCGCTTGCGCCAACGCAAACGGGGAATCACTTCGCCATGTCGGATGTCTCGGGAGAACTCGTTTTTCGGCGCGGCAAGGAAGTTGGAAAAGCGGTCTATCAGAACAGCGCATTGTCGAAGGACGGCATTTCCGAGCGGCTTTTCGCCTTCCTGTTCTCCGGCCTCGTCTATCCGCAGATCTGGGAAGACCCCGATGTCGACATGGACGCCATGCAGCTCGGCGCCGGGCATCGGATCGTCACAATCGCGTCAGGCGGCTGCAACATCCTGGCTTACCTCACCCGCTCGCCGGCCCGGATCGATGCGGTCGACCTCAACGCCGCGCACGTCGCGCTGAACCGCATGAAGTTGGAAGCGGTTCGCCATCTGCCCTCGCAGGGCGACCTGTTTCGTTTCTTCGGCGCCGCCGACACCAGCCACAATTCGGAAGCCTACGACCGCTTCATCGCACCGCATCTCGATCCGGTCAGCCGCCACTACTGGGAGCGTAGGAACTGGCGTGGCAGGCGCCGTATCTCGGTCTTCGACCGCAACTTCTATCAGACCGGCCTGCTTGGCCTTTTCATCGCCATGGGCCATCGGGTGGCAAAACTGTTCGGTGTCGATCCGGCCGGCATCATGAAGGCCGAGAACATCGGCGAGCAGCGTCGCTTCTTCAACGAGGAATTGGCGCCGGTCTTCGACAGAAAGCTCCTGCGCTGGGCGACATCGCGCAAGGCCTCGCTGTTCGGTCTCGGCATCCCGCCGGCGCAGTACGACTCGCTGATCACCTCCGGCGACGGCTCGATGGCGAGCGTCTTGAAGGCGCGGCTGGAAAAGCTCGCCTGCGACTTCCCGCTGAAAAACAACTATTTCGCCTGGCAGGCGTTTGCCCGCCGTTACCCGGAGCCCGGCGAAGCTGCCCTTCCCGCCTATCTGGAACAGCGCAACTACAAGACGATCCGCACCAACATCGATCGCGTCGCCATCCATCATGCAAATCTGATCAAGTTCCTGGCCGGCAAGGACGCTGGCTCGGTCGACCGCTTCGTCCTGCTCGATGCGCAGGACTGGATGACCGACGACCTGCTTAACGATTTGTGGACCGAGATCACCCGCACGGCCTCGGTCGGCGCCCGCGTGATCTTCCGCACCGCGGCCGAGCCCAGTCTGCTACCGGGCCGCGTCTCCAATTCCCTGCTCGACCAGTGGCACTATGAGAACGAGGCTTCGCGCGAATTCTCGGCCAGGGACCGCTCAGCGATCTATGGCGGCTTCCATCTTTATGTGAAGCGCGCGGCATGAGCACGACGGAACTGCCGGCCAGCCATGCCGAACTGATGGACGGCGTCTATCGCTGGCAGCGCCACATCTACGACCTCACCCGCAAATTCTATCTGCTCGGCCGCGACCGGCTGATCGCCGGCCTCGACGTGCCGTCAGGCGGCAGCGTGCTCGAGCTCGGTTGCGGCACCGGCCGCAACATCGTGCTGGCCGCCCGCCGCTATCCGGATGCCCGCTTCTTCGGCCTCGACATCTCGGCAGAAATGCTGGAGACGGCGAATGCCGCGATAGCCCGTGAAGGTCTGGCAGCGAAGGTCAACCTCGCGCGCGGTGACGCCACCGACTTCGACGCCAAGGCGCTTTTCGGCACCGCGCGGTTCGACCGCGTTTTCGTGTCCTATTCGCTGTCGATGATTCCTGGCTGGGAAAAGACCGTCACGGCAGCACTGGCTTCGCTTGCGCCCGGCGGTTCGCTGCATGTCGTCGATTTCGGCCAGCAGGAAGGCCTGCCGCGCTGGTTCCGCGCCCTGCTGCGCGGCTGGCTGCGAAAATTCCATGTCGAGCCGCGCGCCTCGCTGCGCGACGTCCTTGAATCGGAATCCGAGCGGACCGGCGCAACCTTCCGTTTCAGAACGCTTTATCGCGGCTATGCCTGGCTGGGCGTGATCGGCGCTCGAAAGTAGGCGGGCTCCTACTGATGTAGGGCCTTCACCAGCGCTGCCACCATCGTCTGCGGCCGGTAGCCGAGCTTGGCCGGCGTCAACCCGAGGCGCACCACCACCAGTTGCTCTGATGGCACGATGGCCACCGTCTGGCCGTCATGGCCCTCCATCCAATAGGTATCCTTGGGCAGGCCGGCGGCGGCACCCGCGCCGGGACTTTCCTCATCGCCCGGTCCCTCGATCCAGACCTGGCCTTTGCCGTAGACTTTCGAGGCCGGCGCCGGCTGCCGCATCCAGTCGACGAAGCCGGTCGGCAGGATCTGCGCGCTGTTCCAGACGCCGCCCTGCAGCAGGAACTGGCCGAAGCGCGCCCAATCATGCGCCGTGGCATAGAGATAGGACGAGCCGACGAAAGTGCCCTGTTCGTCGGTTTCGAGCACCGCGCTGTGCATGCCGAGCGGCTCGAACAGCGCCGTCCGCGGCCATGCCAGCGCTTTCGCCTTGTCGCCGACCGCGTCCTGCCACAGGCGCGAGAGCATCACTGCCGTGCCGCTCGAGTAGGAGAACACCTTGCCGACCTCGCCGGTGAGCGGCTTGGCCTCGCCGAAGCCCGCCATGTCCGCTTCGAGATAGAGCATGCGCGTCACGTCGGCGACGTCGCCATAGTCTTCGTTGAATTCCAGCCCGCTCGACATCGCCATCATGTCGGCAAGGCTGATTGCCGCCCGCCCGTCGGCCTTCCACGGCGCGAACAGGGCCTTGTTGTCGAGCGCCATCTTGCCGTCCTTCATCAGCGTGCCGACGATCGCGGCATTCACCGTCTTGGTCATCGACCAGCCGAGCAGCGGCGTCTTGGCCGAAAAGCCGTCACCATAGCGCTCCGCGACGATACGGCCGTTCTTCACCACAACGATCGCGCGCACGCCGGTCCCGGCCATGGCGGGATCGTCGACGATCGTTGAAACCTCCGGATTTTGCGAAGCATCCACCCGCTCGCCGTCGGGCCAGAGCGCATCTGGCTGTGTCGTCGCAGCGGGCGGTGCCACACGCAGGACGGTCTGCCGCGCCTTGCCGGTGTCGCCATCCGGAACCGATGCGCAGCCGACGCCGTCGCGCTCGACGGCGAGGCTCTTGCCCAGAACCCAAAGCAGGCCCGCCGAAACAAGCCCCCTTTCCTTATCGACGGATACTTTCATCAGCTTGAGCAGTGGATGGCCCGGCGCCTGCACGTCGACGGCCAGCACTTCATTCGGGTCGCGGCCGGCGATGAACACATTGGAGCAGACGATCTTGGCCGAATAGCCGGAGCCGACACGGATCAGCTCGGGCGGCGCAAAATAAAGCCAGGCGAAGAGCGCGACCACCGCCAGCACCACCAGGCCCAGCAGCCATTTGATGAACCTCACGACAGCCCGCATCTTTTCCCGCCCTTTGGATTTCCCGGCTCGCTTTATGTCATCGATTTGCCGCCATTGCTTCCGCAAAATCATGTCCGATGTCGATCGCCGTCAATGGATTATCAACCATGTTCGGCGATGACGGAGGGATGTCGCCCAAAAGTGCCAAGCTGCTTTGGGACAATGACATGCGTGAAGAATGGGCGGTCCTGTGGGGCGATCGTCCGGAGGGGGCCCGCGTAAGCGACCACCATCAATGAAGGACCCATCAGCGGCCGGCTGATCCCGGCTCGGGGGATATCATGCGCCGTCTTGCGGCCATCCTGATGCTTACGCTGTTGGGCGCCTGCTCGACCGTCGAGGATCTTTCGCCGCTGACGCCGTCAGCGCAGACGGTCGCGATGCGCGCGCCCCGTTTCGAGGATTCCAAGCCGCATGAATGGGACAGCGGCGCGCCCTGGACCTACGCCATCCACGGCACCGACGTCTCCAAATACCAGGCCTCGGTCGACTGGCCGACGGCCAAGGCCAGCGGCATCTCCTTCGCCTTCATCAAGGCGACGGAGGGCGGCGACCGTTTCGATGACTATTTCAACGAGCACTGGTCACGCACCAAGGCCGCAGGAATCCCGCGCGCGGCCTATCATTTCTTCTATTTCTGCACGCCGGCCGCCACCCAGGCGCGCTGGTTCATCGCCAATGTCCCGAGAGACCCGTCGGCGATGCCGCCGGTGCTCGACATGGAATGGAACCCGAAGTCGCCGACCTGCCGGCTGCGCCCCGATCCCGCGACCGTGCGCAGCGAAATGAGCACCTTCCTCGAAATCGTCGGGCGCCATTACGGCAAGAAGCCGATCATCTATACGTCGCTCGACTTCTTCGATGACAATAGCCTGGCGACGTTCCGCGGCTATCCTTACTGGCTGCGCTCGGTCGCCGGCCATCCGCGTCAGAAGTATGGCAGCCATCCCTTCGCCTTCTGGCAGTACACCGGCACCGGCATTGTGCCCGGCATGACCGGCAAGTCCGACATCAATGTTTTCAATGGCTCGGAAGCCGCCTGGAACAAGTGGCTGCGGCAGAACACCCGTTGACATCGGCCCCCGTGCCTGCTTTTCGACACGGCGGGCGGCGTATAGTTGCAACCGCTGGTGATGCGGAGCGGCGCACCCAACCGGGGGTGCCGAACGGCGCTCCTGAATTTTGAAATCTACGCATGATCCTGTCCGCACCGGGCCGCCGATCATGCGCCGGTCTCGAAAGGGAAGCGATGCGATTGCGCGTTGAAATCCTGGCGGCGCTGCTGGTCGGCGCTTTCGCCTGGCCTGCGGCGGCGCAGGAATGCGGCGGCGATTTCGAAGCCTGGAAACAGGGCGTGGCTGTCGAGGCCAAGGCAGCCGGCGTCGGCGCCGTCGGCCTGGACGCGCTGGAAAAAGCCGCGATCGACGAGAAGGTGCTGGCGCGCGACCGCGCTCAAGGGGTGTTCGCCCAGACCTTCGCCCAATTCTCGAACCGCATGATCTCGGCCTATCGCCTGAAGCAGGGCGCGGCCAACCTCAAGAAATATGCCGAGGTCTTCGCGCGCGCCGACAAGGAATTCGGCGTGCAGCCGGCCGTCATCACCGCATTCTGGGGACTGGAGACCGATTTCGGCGCGGTGCAGGGCGATTTCCATACGCTGGACGCGCTGGTCACCCTCTCGCATGACTGCCGCCGGCCTCAGCTCTTTCGGCCGCAACTGGTGCCGCTGCTGACCTTGATCGACCGCGGCGTGCTGCCGGCCGACGTCAAGGGCGCCTGGGCTGGCGAAATCGGCCAGACGCAGATCCTGCCGACCGACTACCTCGCCCGCGGCGTCGACGGCGACGACGACGGCAAGGTCGATCTCAGGAACAGCGCGCCCGATGTGATCATGACCACGGCCGACAAGATCCTGTCGCGCGGCTGGAAGCGCGACCAGCCCTGGGTCGAGGAAGTGCGCGTGCCGGACGACATGCCGTGGGACCAGACCGGGCGCACGAACAAACTGCCGATCTCACAATGGGCTCAGTGGGGCGTCACCAACCCGAACGGCACGTCGCTTGTCGATAACGGTCTCAAAGCTGGCCTGGCCTTGCCGATGGGTCGCAAGGGCCCCGCCTTCCTGACCTACGACAATTTCGACGTTTATCTGGAGTGGAACCAGTCCTTCACTTACGCGCTCACCGCTGCGGTGCTTGCGACCCGTCTGGCCGGCGCGCCGCAATTCGACCCACGCACGCCGGAGCAAGGGCTCAATGGCGATCAGATGAAGGCGCTGCAGACCAAGCTCGAAGCCAAGGGCTACGACGTCGGCACGGTCGACGGCATTCTTGGCACGAACACCCGCGAGGCGATCCGCAAGGAACAGATGCGGCTCGGGCTGCCCGTGGACGGCTGGCCGACGCCGGAGCTGCTGGCGAAATTGTGAAATGGTAGCGAGATTCCGCTAACCTCGCCTCGACCGCAAGAAATCGATGAACGCACGCAGTGCCGGCGGCACGAGCCGGCGGCTCGGGTGGTATAGATAGAAACCCGGAAAGCCGGGCGACCAGGCTTCGAGAAACCGGACCAGCCTGCCCTTCTCGATCCATGGCTGGACCTGATAGTCAATCATGTAGGCTACACCTGCCCCATCCAGCGCCGCCTTGAGCATCAACTCCGTATCGTTGACGGTGAGACTTCCCTTGACCGCGATTTCCAGCGATCGCTTGCCGCGCGAAAACTCCCATCGGTAGATGTTGCCGCCGCCGGGCCACTGGAAGTTGATGCAGCGGTGCTCGTGCAGGTCCTGTGGATGACGGGGGACTGCGCGGCCCTCCAGATAGGCCGGAGCAGCCACAGCTGCCATTTGCAGATCGTCACTCAGCTTCACCGCCACCATGTCTTTCTCCAGCCGCTCGCCAAGGCGGATTCCGGCGTCGAAACGCCCCTCGACAATGTCGGTCAGCAGGTCGTCGACGATGACGGTCAGCGCGACGTCGGGATAGGCGCGCTGGAAATCGCCGAGGACCGGCGCGATGAAGCGCATTGCGGCAACGCGCGGAACGTTGATGCGTAGCGAACCGGCCGGGCTGACACGCGCGGTCTGGACCTCGGCAACAGCGTCATCCAGCTCTCCGAACGCAACGCCAAGGCGCGTAAACAGCGTCTCGCCGGCAGCAGTCGGCGAGACACTGCGCGTGGTGCGATTGAGCAATCTCACGCCGATACGCGACTCCAACTGTCGGATCGACTGGCTGAGCGCAGGCGGCGACACCCGCAGCCGCGCCGCCGCGCGGACGAAGCTGCCCTCTTCCACTATCGCCGCAAACGCTTTGAGCTCGGTGAATTCGGATCCGCGCATTATGTATCTCTGGATTAACAAGGCAGTCAGATAATAGGCGATTATCCGATCAATTGCAGGTCGCTATTTCTCAACCCAACGGTCACATCGGCGCAGCCGTGAAGAGTTGAAGGAAATCGATCATGTCCCAATCGCTGCAGGGCAAAACCGCAATCGTCACCGGCAGTTCACGTGGCATCGGCCGTGCCGTAGCCGAGGGTCTCGCCGCCGACGGCGCGTCCGTCGTCGTCAACTATGTCGGCAACAGAAAGGCCGCCGATGACGTGGTCGCTGCCATTTCGGTCAACGGCGGAAAAGCGGTGGCAATCCAGGCGGATATTTCCATTCCAGCCGATGTCCGCAGGCTGTTCGACGAAGCCGAGGACCAGCTGGGCGCCATCGACATCGTCATTGCCAACGTCGGCATCGCCGTCATCAAACCGCTCGTCGAAGCAAGCGAGGCCGATTTCGACCACGTCTTCGGCACCAACGCCAAGGGCACGTTCTTCACGCTTCAGGAAGCGGCCAAGCGTGTCCGCGATGGCGGCCGGATCATTGCCGTCTCGACCGGCGGCACCAAGATGTTCTTCACCCAGACGGCGCTCTATCTCGGCAGCAAGGGTGCCGTCGAGCAGTTCGTTCGCGTGCTCTCGCGCGAGCTCGGGCCGCGCGGCGTCACCGTGAATGCGCTGTCGCCAGGCTTCACCGACACCGACCTGCTGCCGGAGCGGGATCGCGCCGTGGCAGCCGGCATGTCGCCGTTCGGCCGGATAGGCACGCCACGCGATGTTGCCGATGTTGCAGTCTTCCTGGCCAGCGACGCAGCCCGCTGGCTGACCGGCGAGAATATCCAGGCCGGCGGCGGAGTCGCCTAGTCCGCCATTGTCTCCAAGCTCGCAAATCCCTGCGGCGCGTCGCCCTCATCGAACGGCGTCGTCACCTCGACGAACGTGTCCGGAAAGAAGCCGTTGAAGCGCGTCCTCAGTGACAGCGAATAGGCGCCGATATGGCCGATCTCGATCCAGTCGCCGGTATCGACTGTCTCCGGCAGCCAGAACGGTCTGGACAATATGTCGACGGAATCGCAGGTCGCGCCGCAGACCTTGAACGGCACGATTGTCTTGTCGCTGCCGTTGCGCGTGCGGATCGCGGGATCCGGGATGAAGCGCGCCGGCAACGTGATCTTGCCGGTCCATGAATCCGACAGCGATGCCCAGATGCCGTCATTGATGTAAAGCCGTTTGCCCTTGCGCAGCAGCACGCGCACGATCAGCGACAGGCAACGCGCCACGATCACGCGGCCGGGCTCGGCGACCAGCGGCATCTCGTCAAACTGATACTCCTCGAGGTCGCCGGCCAGCCGCGACATGAGCTGGCCGAGTGACGGCATCTCGATGTGCTTGCGATTGGGATCGTGGCCGTATTCGGCGGGAAAGCCGCCGCCCACGTCGAGCCCGGCAATGTCGAAGGTCAGCCGGTTGCGCACCCAGTCGGCCGAGGCCAGCGCCCGCTCATAGGTGTCCGGGTCCTCGATCTGGCTGCCGACATGGAAGCAGAGGCCGACCTTGTATCCGGTGCGGTTGAGCCGCTCGGCAAGCTCGACCGCGTTGGCCGGCCCGGCGCCGAATTTCTTCGACAGCTCATAGGCCGCATGGCCTTTGGTCTGGATACGCACGAACACCGTCACCGCGCCCGGGTCGATGTCGAGCGCCCGCACCACGCGCGTCAGCTTGGTGATCTCGTCCTCATGGTCGAGCGAAATCACCCGGATGCCGTATTTCTCCAGCGCCAGCTTGATGTCCGACTGCGCCTTGACCGGATGCATGTAGAGCATCTCGGCATCCGGTGAGACAGCGCGCACAGCGGCGAACTCGCCGGGCGAGGCCACGTCGAAGGCGCTGACCCCGGCCTCCACCAGTGACTTCAGCACAATCTGTTCGCCATTGGTCTTGACCGCATAGGCTGTCTTGCCGGGGAACATGCCCATGAACTGCAGGGCATCAGCCCTCAGAACCTGAGGGCGGAAGCAATAGACCGGATCGTCCGGACGAAGCGCCAGTGCCGCCTCGCGGGCATTTTCGAATCGCTGCATGGACGAATCCTTGATCTGGGCGCGCACAATTAATCCTAGCTAGCCGCCAAAGAAAACAGTTCTGTGTCTCGCCTTCGCGCCCGGCGGACTGCACCCTTTCCGCCAACGCTAAACCATCGGTCAGGCTTCGGGTGGCCCTTGCCGCCAGACCGTATATCGATTGGAGCTGTTCGGCGGCTGAGATTGCGATCGGCCTGGGAGGGTTGACGACATGACGATTACGGCTGGCGCCGCGGCGACGCGCGGACCGATGACGCTCAAGGACTGGGCGCAGCTCCTGCTGCTCGGCGCGATCTGGGGCGGCTCCTTCTTCTTTGCCCGCATTGCCGTGTCGGAGATCCATCCGCTGGCGCTGGTGCTGTTTCGCGTCGCCATCGCCGCGGCCGCGCTTCAGCTCTATCTGGCGATCCGCGGCCCGTCCTTCCGGCTCGCCTTTCCTTACGCCGGCCTGTTCTTCCTGCTGGCGCTGACCAATAACGTCGTTCCCTTTTCGCTGATCTTCGCCGGCCAGACCGAACTCGGCGCCGGTGTCGCCTCGGTGCTCAACGCCACGACACCGTTCTGGACACTGATTCTCGCCAATGCGCTCACCACGGACGAAAAGCTCTCATGGAACAAGCTGGCCGGCATCGCGCTCGGCGTCGCAGGCACAGCTGTCATGATCGGTCCTGGTCTTGCTGCCGGCCTCGGGGGGCCGGTCTGGGCCAAGTTCGCGCTGATCGGCGCCTCGCTGTCCTACGCGGTCGCCCTGATGGTCGCGCGACGCTTCAATGGCGTGCCCTCGCCGGTCATCGCCACCGGGCAACTGACCGCCTCGACCGTCATCATGATCCCGGTCGTGCTTGCGCACGGCCCGGCCGGACTATTTTCGGCCTCGCCGCCGGTCTGGGCCGCGGTGCTGGGGCTGGCGCTGCTCTCCACGGCCTTTGCCTACATCCTCTATTTCAACCTCGTCGCCTCGGCCGGCGCCACCAATGCCTCGCTGGTCACTTTGATCGTGCCAGTCAGCGCCGTGCTGCTCGGTTTCCTGTTCCTCGGTGAACGCCTGCAGCTCTTCGAAATGGGCGGCATGGTGCTGATCGGACTCGGCCTGATCACCATCGATGGCCGCCTGTTCGGCCGATGGTAGCGGTGCCATTGCCACGGCTTCGCCATAATTTATTCACAACTCTTGGATCGATTTTTGCCGAAGAGTTTCAACGGCTAACGGCAAATCGGAAGTCGCAAATTCCACAATCATGTCGCATTGCAGCACGTTTTCCGCTTGCCTGTGACCCAAATGACTCTAGATTCCGGCCATGGCTCTGAAGAGGAGGCTATGGCATGGGACTGACGAGGCCAATCAACGCTTTGATGATTTGTGCCGCATTCGCATTCATCGGTGCCCTTATCATAGGCGTTCTTCCCTAACCCGCCAAAGCCGGGAAGATCCACACCGAGAGTAGTCCAAACAGTTCGAAAAGGCCGGTTCTACCCGGCCTTTTCCGTTTCCAGCCGTTTCAGGCCGCGGCCGATCCCGCCGCCTCCGCCTCGTGCGAGCGGATGCCGATCATATGGCAGACGGCAAAGACCAGGTCGGCCCGGTTCATCGTGTAGAAATGGAAATCGCCGACGCCCCGCTCGACGAGATCGTGCACCTGCTCAGCCGCTACCGCCGAAGCCACCAGCGCATGCGTCTGCGGGTCGTTCTCCAGCCCTTCGAAGCGTTCGGCCAGCCACGCCGGCACCAGCGCACCGCAGCGCGACGAGAAATTGGCGACCTGGGTGAAGTTGTGCACCGGCAGGATGCCCGGCACGATCGGGATATAGATGCCGGCGCGGCGCGCCCGCTCGACATAGCGCTCGTAGAGATCGTTGTCGAAGAAGAACTGGGTGATCGCCCGCGTCGCGCCATTGTCGACCTTGCGCTTCAGCATGTCTATGTCGGTGGCGAAATCCGGGCTTTCCGGATGCTTTTCCGGATAGGCCGAGACCGAGATGTCGAAATCGCCGGCGCTCTTCAGCGCCCCGACCAGCTCGGCGCCGTTGGCATAACCGTCGGGATGCGGACGGTACGCGGTTCCCACGCCCGCTGCCGGATCGCCGCGCAAGGCGACGAAACGGGTGACGCCCATGCCGGCGAACTCCTGGATGACACCGTCGACCTGATGACGGGCCGCGTCGACGCAGGTCATGTGCGCGGCCGGCCTCAGTGTCGTCTCGTTGAGGATGCGCTTCACCGTGCGTGCGGTGCGCTCGCGGGTCGAGCCGCCCGCGCCATAGGTCACCGAGACGAATCTCGGCTTGAGCGGCTCCAGCCGGGTGACGGTATCCCAGAGCCTAGCTTCCATCTCGTCGGTCTTCGGCGGGAAGAACTCGAACGAAACCCGGACCTTGTCGCCAATGTCGGGGCGGCGGGAAAAGCGGAACTGGTTCATCAGGCTGTTTCCCCCATTGGATATGTTTTGGCTGGCAGCGTGTCATTGGACGGATCGGCGATCAGCAGGCGGCGGTCGCGGCCAAGCCAGAGCTTGACGGTGAGCCTGGCCTCGGCCTGCCCGCGCGGCTCGAATTCCTGTCTGTCCTCGAGATCGAGCCCTGCCTCCTCGAACCAGTCGGCGATCTGCCGGTCTGAGAAGCCAAGCCGCATATGGGCGTGCTGGTCGCGCAGGAACTCGAGATTGTGGGGTGCGAAATCGACGATGACCAGCCTGCCCGACGGACGCAGCAGCCTCGCCGCCTCGCCGATGGCGCGGGCCGGATCGTCGAGATAGTGCAGCACCTGGTGGATGGTGACGAGATCGAAGGCGTTGCGCTCGACCGGCGGCGAAAAGATGTCGCCCTGGCGCACCTGCGCGTTGGCGACCCCCGCCTTGTCGAGATTGGCGCGCGCCACCGTCAGCATCTCGCGCGACATGTCGATGCCGACGCCGCGCCGGTAGAGCGGCGCAAAGATCTCCAGCAGCCTGCCGGTGCCGGTGCCGAGGTCGAGCATCGACTGGAATGGCCGTTTGCCGACGAGCTTGAGCAATGCGGCTTCGACCGCGCGATCGGGCACATGCAGCGAGCGGATACGATCCCAACTCGCCGCGTTTTCGGAGAAATATTCGGCGGCGCGATCCTGCCGCTTGCGCTTGACCGCGGCCAGCCGCTCCAGATCGCGCACCACCTGCGGATCGGCCTCGCGCACGCCGGAGACCAGGCGCTGCACGAAATCGCGCGAGCTGTCCGTGTCCGACAGTCTGAAGAAGGCCCAGGACCCTTCCTGGTAGCGGCCGATCAGCCCGGCATCGAGCAGCAGCTTCAGGTGTCGAGAGACGCGCGGCTGCGACTGGCCAAGGATCTCGGTGAGGTCGGAGACCGTGAGGTCCCCGCGCGACAGCAGCACCAAGATGCGCAGGCGGCTGGATTCGGCTGCCGCCTTCAATGTATCTACCATCGTGTCGAGCGTGACATGCATGAACGGGTTCTCACTGAAAGATATAAAGATATGTTTATGTCGGATTTGAAACCCTGGCAAGCACTATGTCGCTTCCGGACAAGAAAATGGCGCAGCCGTGATCCGCGCGCCGCGAACGATTGAGCGGACGAAGACGATGTTCGAGACGCGCGAGGGCGAGAAGCTCCTGAAGATCGATCCGGCGGATATGCCGCCGGACGGCCATCTCGTCTTCATCGGCCATATCGTCTCGCCCTGGACGAGCCGCGAGGATTGTCCGAAAAACATGCGCGCCGCCCGCGAAGCCGGACGGACAGCGACCATCCTGATTGACGAGCCATACCGCCAGGGGCTGCAGAACCTGGATCGCGCCAGCCACATCGTCATCCTGTCCTGGTTCGATCGCGCGCCGCGGACTCTGATTGTGCAGAAACCGCGCCATGCGGCTGAACCGAAAGGCGTTTTCTCGCTGCGCTCCCCCGCCCGGCCGAACCCTGTCGGCCTGCATGTCGCGAAGCTTGTCGCGGTCGACATCGAGGCCGGCCGGATCGAGATCGACGCCATCGACGTGCTGGACGGCACGCCGGTCATCGACATCAAGCCATACTACGCTTCGATCGATGCCTTCCCCGAAGCGACCATTACCGGACGCGACGAGAAATGAACGCGCCGACCGGCCGTCGCCGCGCCATTGCCAAGGCGCTGACCGCGCTCTTGCCGTTCGCCCCTTATGCCGACATGGAAAAGATCCGCGCCGATGCCGGCGCCATGCATATGAAGACCTTGCCGCCGACGATCGCGGTATGGCTGGCAACCATCGCTCATGTCCGCCACACCCATACCGACTACGAGAAATTGCTCGCCGAAGGCTATGACCGGGACTCGGCGCGCTTCTTCGTCATCGAGCAGACCAATGCGGTGCTGACCCGTTGGCGCGCAACGCGCTTGTTGGAGGAAGACGACGAGGACGAGTGAAGCAGATGGAACCCGCCCGGATCGCGTAGGCTCCTCGCGGGCAGGCCAGGCAGCGCCAGTCGCCTGGCTCTACTTCGTTTAGGACCGAACGCTAGCCTGCATTGCCGCAAACAACGAGGGAGGACTGAAATGAACCGAGCCGCCGCCCCCGAACCGTCCGGGTCGCCGCCCATCGTCTCGGACCGTCATGTTGACCCGCACACCTATCCCGACGGGGTGGCTTACTTCGACGGCCAATACCTGCCAATGTCGCAGGCCAAGGTCTCGGTGCTGGACTGGGGTTTCCTGAACTCGGACGCCACCTACGACACGGTTCATGTCTGGGATGGTCGCTTTTTCCGGCTCGACCTGCATCTCGACCGTTTCTTCGGCGGGCTGGAAAAGCTGCGCATGACGATCCCGTTCGACCGCGACGGGGTCGCCGAAATCCTTCACAATTGTGTCGCGCTGTCCGGCCATCGCGCCGCCTATGTCGAGATGTTATGCACGCGCGGCGCCTCGCCGACCTTCAGCCGCGATCCGCGTCAGGCGAACAACCGGTTCATGGCTTTTGCCGTCCCTTTCGGCTCGGTCGCCAATGCCGAGCAATTGCGAAACGGCCTCAATGTCGCGATCAGTGACAAGGTGCGCATCCCGCCCGCCTCGATCGATCCCTCGATTAAGAACTACCACTGGCTTGACCTGGTGCGTGGGCTCTACGATGCCTACGACCGCGGCGCCGACACCGCGCTGATCCTCGACTTCAACGGCAACGTCGCCGAAGGCCCGGGCTTCAATGTGTTCTGCGTCAAGGGTGGCAAGTTGTCGACGCCCGCAGTCGGCGTTCTGCCCGGGATCACGCGCCGCACCGTATTCGACCTGTGCGCCGAGGTGGGGCTGTCCGCGGTAGCGGCGGATGTCAGCGTGGCCGCGCTCAAGACAGTCGACGAAGTCTTCATCACCTCGACCGCCGGCGGCATCATGCCCGTCACGACGATCGACGGCACTCCGATCGCCGACGGCAAGGTCGGTGCGATCACAAGGCGGCTGATGGCGCTCTATTGGCAAAAGCACGACGACCCGGCCTGGTCGAACCCGGTGCATTACCGTCAGACCCGATAGATCCACTGCTCCGGCACCCGCACCGATATCTCCTCGCCGGATCTGATCGTGCCCGGCTTCTCGACCCAGGCGACGAGGCCGCGCAGCCGTTTCGCCGCCTTCGGGAACACCAGCGCTCCCGCTTCATGGTCGGCCATGCCGGCATTCTCGGCGATCGAGCGGCCGGCGATGCGGCAAGGCCCGTTCTGCCCATCGATCTTGATGGTCGCCCCACCCTTGAAGAACAAGAGCGAGCCTGCCGGCAGCATGGAAAGGCGCGGCACGCCTTCGATCAGCAGGTTGGCGCCGGTCCACTCCGGCTTGATCTCCGCGATGCCCATGCGCTCCGCCACGACGGCCAGTTCGTCTGCTGCGACAAGCGACAATTGACGCTCGTTGCGCATCTCGGTGCCACGCGGATACCAGGGCTCGCGCCCGCCCGAACGCCGCGTCGCGCCGGCATGGAAATCGCCCGCTATGCCGTCGAAGCCGAGGCGCAATTCCTCCACCGGCTTTGTCTCGAAATGATCAAAGGGCGCTATGTAGAGCGCCGCGGCCCTCGCCGCGAGCTTGCGGCCCGGCACGATCTCGACGGGCGTTTCAATCGTGGAGAACAGGTCCGGCATCGGTTCCGCCTTTTGCGTCGGCCGCTTGTCGCACTTCGGCTGCCCAGGCGGCAAGAGCGGTCTCGGCCAGAGCCCTGAGGTCTTCTGCCGAGGCGCCGTCGCGCGCCTGGATCGACATTCCGTGCATGACGCCGGTCAGGTACTTGGCCAATCGCTCGACGGACAGATCCGCCGGCAACTCGCCGGCTTCACGCCCCTTGGCCAGCCGCGCCGCGATCGCCGCTTCGGTCGCCTTGCGATATGTCTTGAGCTCGTCCGCGATGCCTTGCGCCTGCGGCGAGGCCGCCAGCGCGCCGCTGATGAAAAGGCAGCCGCCGGGCTTGCCCGGCCGGGTGTAGGCCTCAGCCGCTCCCATCAGCAGCAAACGGATCGCCTCCTTGACCGGCACCGGCGCGCTGAGCGCGTCCAGCGCAAACCCGATCTCCTTCTCGTGGTAGCGCACCAGCGCCCGACGGAACAACGTCTCCTTGTCGGCGAAAGCGTTGTAGATCTGCGGTGGCGTCAGGCCCATGGCCTCGCGCAGCATGGCAAGCGAGGTCGCCTCATAGCCATGTTCCCAGAACAGATGCATCGCGGCGTCGAGCGCCGCCTCCGGATCGAATGCGCGCGGCCTGCCTCCACGTGACTTCTCGAAATTTTCCATAGTGATCGATACGAAACCCATTGACTCGCCTGTTTCGAGTAACGTAACAATCAATACGTAACCTGACAAGTGCAAGCACCCGAGCCGTCAGAGCCATCCGCAGCAAGCAAAGGAGAACCGACATGCCGATCACCGTGACCGCGCCCGAAGGCGTGCTGACAGCAGCTGGCGAGCGCGAAATCCTGCCCCGCCTGAGCGCCGCGCTCATCGAAGCTTCCGGAGCCACCGGGAATTCATTCTTCACCGCAATCGTCGGCGGAACGGTCCATGTTCTGCCGAATCATCGCATCTATGCGGGCGGCACCAACCGGCCCGTCGTCATGGTGGAGCTGAAATTGCCGAACATCGGCCTGGCCTCCATCGAGGAGCGAGAGGCATTCATCACAGCCGCCGCCAGGATCGTCGCGGACCTTTGCTTGCCGGGCCACAGGCCCGAAAACACCTGGATCAACATCCTCAATGCGCCCGACGGCGGCTGGGGCATCGGCGGCCGGCAATATTCAGGCGAGGCGCTGGTCGCGGCAGCGATGGCCGCCACGCAATAATCGCGGGTCCTCAGCGCGAGGAGACACCCACGCGCGATGCGGCGTTGGCCGGGTCCTGCGTTCGTGGCGATCACGACGTTCTTACTGGCCGCTCGCTGCGCCGCTTCGCTTTAATGGCGGCGCAACGATAAGGATTGACCATGCAACCCGGACCTGCAATCGCGGCATTGTGGCTGATCTGGCTGGTGTCCTGGGCGCTTGCAGCTTTCTGGGCCGATCCCGTGCAAAAGCGCGCCGGCTTCAGGGCTGAGGCCCGGTATCGGGTGCTTTGGCTCGCCGGCACCGTCCTGCTGTTCGTGCCGGCGCATGGCTATGTCGGCCGGCTTCGGCTCTGGACGCCGACGCTTGCCGAGGCGTGGATTTGCGTCGCCCTGATCGCCATCGGCATCGCCTTCGCGTGGTGGGCGCGCCTGCATCTGGGCAGGCTGTGGTCGGGCACCGTCACCGCCAAGGCCGATCATCGCGTGGTCGACACCGGGCCTTATCGGCTGGTCCGCCACCCGATCTATACCGGCCTGCTGCTTTCGATCCTGGCCACCATGGCGGCGAAGGGCACCGTTTGGGGCGTTGCCGGCGCCGCCCTTCTGCTTATAGGCATCGTCGTCAAGGCCAGGCTGGAAGAGAGCTTCCTGCGCGGAGAGCTCGGACCCGCCTATGACGACTACGCCAGGCGCGTGCCGATGCTGGTGCCGTTCGCACCCGCCTGAGCCGGTTACAACATCCTCAGCAGCGCGCCGCCGATCGAATAGCCGGCGCCGAAGGCGCAGAGCAGGCCGAAATCGCCGGCCTTCATGTCGGCATGGTTTTCCGACAGCGCCACGATCGCGCCGGCGCCCGCCGTGTTGCCGAGCCGTTCCAGCACCATCGGCGCGCGGTCGTGGCCGACATCGTGGCCGAAGGCGAGTTTCAGGATCATCGCGTTCATGCGCGCATTGGCTTGATGCAGCCAGAAGCGGCGGATGCCTTGCGGCGTCAGCCCATGCTCGGCCAGGAACTCGACGATGAATTTGTGGCCGGCGACAGTGACTTCCTTGAACACCTTGTTGCCGATCTGCTTGATCAGATTGCCTTCGAGTTTGATCTGGTAGGGATCATCCTGGGCGGTGCGGGTGTGGTAGCCGAGATTGGTGCGGATGTTGTTCGACATTTGCGTCCAGGTGCGCGTGTCGAGCACCTCGAAGCGTCCCGGCCGCTTCTCGCCCTGGCTGAGCCCTTCGACGATCATGGCGACGGAGGCGTCGCCGAAGATGAAATGCGTCTGCCGGTCGCGGAAGTTGAGATGTCCAGTTATGATCTCGGGCGTCGACACCAGGATGCGCTTGTGCGCCCCTGCCCTGACCAGATTGACCGCGATGTGCAGCGCCGCCGCGGCGGAAGAGCAGCCGAGCCCCATGTCGAAACCGGCGCCCTTGGTGCCTAGCGCCTCCTGCATCTCGATGGCGATCGCCGGATAAGGCCGCTGATGATGCGAGGCCGAGCAGATCACCAGATCGATATCCGACGGTTCCACGCCGGCATGGGCGATCGCCTTTCTGGCTGAAGCGACGCCGAATTCCGCCTCCAGCGACAGCGCGTCGTCCGGCCGCGCTGGAATGCGCGGCGCCATGCGGGTCGGGTCGAGAATGCCCTGGCGCTCGATCACATGACGGGTCTGCACGCCCGACGCATGCACGATGAAGTCGCTGTCCGATTTCTGCAGCGGCGTCTCGCCGGTGACGGCGCGGCGCGCATTCTCTGTGTCGACCCAGCTGTTGAAGCTTTCGACCAGTTCTTCATTGGTGATGACAGGCTCGGGGATTTCGGCGCCGATGCCGCTGATGATGACGCGATGCATGTCCAATCCGTCCGAGGCACGGCCTTTTGTTCCGAAGCAAGCCGGCGGCTACCCTTGAAGCATTTGCCCGGTTTATGCCAGCCTAAACCTCTGTTGCGCGCGGCTATCGCGGTGAGTTGACCGGAAGACAGTCAGGCGCGCTTGGCGATGATGAAGATGCGAGGGAAACGCAGCAGCACCTTGCCGTTCGCCGTCTTCGGATAGGCCTTTGCGATCTTGGCGGTATAGCTTTCGAGGAAAGTCTTCTTCTCGTCCGCATCGAGCGGATCGAGGAACGGCTTCAGCCCTGTCGCCTTCACCCATTCGACGATCGCCTCGGCGTCGGCCAGCGGATGGTTATAGATCGTGTGCCAGATATCCACGCGGTCGGCGAGCGGCGACAGAAGATCGTAGTAGAAGGAAACCGGCGGCAGCGGCGCGCGAGCGGCGCCCTTGAGCTTGGCCGAGAACGGCATCTCGGCCGCCGTGTCGCGCATCAACCGATGCGAAGGCTCGCCGAGATTGTCGGGCATCTGGATGGCCAAGGCCCCGCCGGGCGCCAGCAATCCCATCAGCGGCCGGAACACCGCCGGATGCTCCGGCAGCCACTGGAACACGGCGTTGGCGAAGATCACGTCGACTGGGTTTTCCGGCTGCCAGACGGAAGCATCCGCAAGCGCGAAGTTGACGTTGGGCAGCCGCGCCCTCGCCTTCTCGATCATGTCGGGCGAGGTGTCGAAGCCGCTGACCTCGGCATCCGGCCAGCGTTCGACGAGCAGTTCCGTCGAATTGCCCGGACCGCAGCCTATGTCGACGACGCGGCGCGGAAAGTCGACCGGCACCTGCGCCGCCAGATCGCGCGCCGGTCGCGTGCGCTCATCCTCGAATTTCAGATATTGGGCGGCGGACCAGTCGGGTTTCATCTCGGTGGGGGTATTGCTCATCGATAGATTTCGCGACGATTACCAACTTCCACGACCAGAACGATCAGCCGGCTGTCCTGGAATTGAGCGATGACCCTGTAGTCGCCGACGCGAAAACGCCAAGCCTCTTCCCTGGTCGCGGTCAGCCGTTTGGCAAGGGCCTTTGGGTTGGGGTGCGACGATACTCTCTGGTTCAGGAACTCTAGAATGCGGCGTTGGTCTTTGGTCGACAGCCGTTCGATGTCTTTCACGGCTCTTGGCGTGAACTCGACACGCCAGTTCATTCAGCGGCGGGCTTCTTGCGGCGTTCCTCGGCTTCACGACGCTCAAGCTTCCGCATCACGTCGTCCAGCGGAACGCGAACGCCGTCGTCATCCTTCAGGCGTTCGTCCGCTATCCTGGCGTCCTGCCAATCCTCGATCGCCTCGAGGATGGCTTCTGTCACGACCTGATCCGTCGAACGGCCGCTTTCCTTGGCCATGGCGGCCAGCAGCTTCTCGGCTCTCTCAGGCAATTCGACCGTGATCATATGGGAAGCTCCATCCGGTCAATTTAGGTCAAATAGCGGATGCCTGCAACGGATCGGGACGCCCTACCGCGTCAGCCGCTTGTGCGTCATGCGGTGCGGGGTCGCCGCTTCCGCGCCCAGGCGGCGGAGCTTGTCCTTCTCATATTCCTCGAAGTTGCCTTCGAACCATTCGACATGCGCGTCGCCCTCGAAAGCGAGCATGTGGGTCGCCATGCGGTCGAGGAACATGCGGTCGTGGCTGATGATGACCGCGCAGCCGGCATAGGCTTCGAGCGCGTCTTCCAGCGCGCTCAGCGTTTCGGTGTCGAGGTCGTTGGTCGGTTCGTCGAGCAGCAGCACATTGCCGCCGCCCTTCAGCATCTTGGCCAGATGCACGCGGTTGCGCTGGCCGCCCGAAAGGTTGCCGACCTTCTGCTGCTGGTCGCCGCCGCGGAAGTTGAAGGACGAGCAGTAGGCGCGGCTGTTGACCTCGTGCTTGCCGAGCTTGATGACCTCGGCGCCGCCGGAGATCTCTTCCCAGACCGTCTTGTTCGGGTCGAGCGCGTCGCGGCTTTGGTCGACATAGCCGAGCTTGACCGTTTCGCCGATGCGGATCGAGCCGGCATCCGGTTTTTCCTGGCCGGTGAACGTCTTGAAAAGCGTCGTCTTGCCGGCGCCGTTCGGGCCAATGACGCCAACGATGCCGCCCGGCGGTAGCCTGAACGACAGGTTCTCGATCAACAGCTCGTCGCCGAAACCCTTGTTGAGGCCCTCGACCTCGATGACGACATTGCCGAGGCGCTCGCTTGCCGGGATGACGATCTGCGTGTCGGTCGGCTTGCGGTTCTGCGATTGCTCGACCAGTTCCTCATAGGCCTTGATACGCGCCTTGGACTTGGTCTGGCGCGCCTTCGGCGAGGACTGGATCCACTCGCGCTCACGCCAGATCGCCTTCTGGCGGGAATCGTCCTCGCGGCCTTCCTGGATCAGGCGCTTGGCCTTGGCGTCGAGATATTTGGTGTAGTTGCCCTCATAGGGGATGCCGCGGCCGCGATCGAGCTCGAGGATCCAGCCGGTGACGTTGTCGAGGAAGTAGCGATCGTGGGTGATGATCAGCACCGAGCCCGGATAGTCGCGCAGGTGCTTTTCCAACCATTGCGTGGTCTCGGCGTCGAGATGATTGGTCGGCTCGTCGAGCAGCAAAAGGTCGGGCTGCTCCAGGAGCAGCCGGCAGAGCGCCACGCGGCGACGCTCGCCGCCCGACAGGTTGGTCACCTCGGAATCGGCCGGCGGACACTGCAGCGCGTCCATCGCCATCTCGACCTGCTGCTCGAGGTCCCACAGGTTGAGGCGATCCATCTCGTCCTGGAGCTTGGCCGACTCGTCCGCCGTCTCGTCGGAATAGTTCATCATCAGCTCGTTGTAGCGCTCGATGATGGCGGTCTTCCTGGCGACGCCGTCCATGACGTTTTCGCGCACTGTCTTGCTTGCATCGAGCTGCGGCTCCTGCGCGAGGTAGCCCACGGTCGCGCCCTCGGCCAGCCAGGCCTCGCCCTGATACTCCTTGTCGAGCCCGGCCATGATGCGCAGGATGGTCGACTTACCCGAGCCGTTGGGGCCGAGAATGCCGATCTTGGCGTCCGGATAGAAGGACAGGTGGATGTTATCGAGCACCTTCTTGGTGCCGTAGGCCTTCGACAGGCCGGACATGTGATAGATGAACTGGCGAGCCACGCGTGCTTTCCCTGGAAACTGAGGTGTCAGGTTGAATGGGGGTTGCGCGCTATGTAGGCGATGAAGCGCCGAACGGCAATCGCTTTCGGCATGCCGCAATTTGTCCCGGAGCTTTCGCCGGGCTGGAGCACCCGTCCCTGGTATCGATCTTTTCGTCGCCCCGTCCGGGCTGACGAAAGCAGCGGTTAACCATTCGCCGTCAAAACGATGACAGGTGAGCAAAATCGTGTGAGGGCGCGATTTCGGGAAAGATCGGATCGACGCAGTGCTGAACGCTGTCCTGCTCCTTGCCGAAGCGGTTCTCTACTTCGGCGCCATGGTCACGCTCTTCCGCTTCCGGCGCCGCATCGGGCTTGGCGTGTTCGTCTGCGCTATCGGCGTCATGCACTTCCTCGAAACCTACCTCGCCAGCGTCTTCTACGTTGCGCTGCCCTTCGGCATGGTCTCGCCGGGTTCGGCCGTGCTGTTCTCCGGCAAGCTGGTGATGCTGCTCCTGCTATACATGAAGGAGGACGCGGCGACCGTCCGTCAGCCCATCTACGGCCTGCTGCTCGGCAATGCGCTGATGATCGGACTGGTGCTGATCCTGCGCCTGCATGCGATCTCCCCGCTTCCCGACGGCAGGATGCCGGATATCGGCTTCGTCGACGAGATGGGTTGGCTGATGGTGTGGGGCACCTCGCTGCTCTTCGTCGACGCCATTTTGATCATCCTGCTCTACGAAAAGCTCGGCGCCTATCTGCGCCACATGCCTTTCGCCCGTATCCTCGCCTGCGTCGCCTGTGTGCTCACATTCGACCAGGCGGGTTTCTTCACCGCGCTGCATTTCGTCGCCGGCGCACCGATCGAGGTCTTCTTCGGCGGGTGGTTCGCCAAGATGGCGGCGGCGCTCGCTTACAGCGGCATGCTCGTCGCCTATCTCAGGTGGGTCGAGGACCACGACATCACGCTGCCGCGCGGCCTCTCCGACATCTTCGACACCCTCACCTATCGCGAACGCTACGAGGCGCTGGTCAAGCATGTCGGCCGCGACGGGCTCACCGGGCTGCTGCACCGCGGCAGCTTCGATGCCGACGGCGAGGCGGCTGTCGCGGCGGGCATCCGGACCGCCAGACCGCTCAGCCTGCTCATCGTCGACGTCGACCACTTCAAGTCGATCAACGACCGGTTCGGCCACGCCGAAGGCGACAAGGTGCTGAAATCGGTCGCGGCCGTGTTGATCGAGACCGTCGGCAGCGAAAAGCAGGTGTTCAGGATCGGCGGCGAGGAGTTTGCGATCCTGTGCCCGCAGCCGCATGCACTAGCGAAGCTGCTCGGCGAAGGCATCAGGAACGCGGTCAAGACCTCGACGCACACCAGCCGCTTCAACATAACGGTAAGCGCCGGCGTCTCCACCGTCAGCGAGACGACGCGCTGCCTGGCCGACATCTTCGCGCTTGCCGACCAGCGCCTCTACAAGGCCAAGTCGAGCGGCCGAGACCGCGTGATCGGCGAACCGGGCAGCGAGGCCGGCGCCCGTGAGGCGACCCCAAAGACCGCCTAACCCGGCTGCCGGCCTACTGGAACCCGATCGCGTCGACCGTGCCCTTCGGGCAGCCGGCCTTACCCGTCGGCGCCGAGGCCTTGAGCAGGTCGGCGAGCTTGCTGTCAGGGCCGATCGGACCGGAGAGACCGAGCGTCAGCTCGCCGATCAGCCGCCGGCCGCTCGACGGATCGACAAGGCAGGAGACGCGCACGCGCTCGCCGGCACCCTTGCCGAAGGCCTGGTCGAAGGCATCGCGGATCTGGTCCGATGTCAGCTGCTTGCCGATGCTCTTGGTGAAGAGATCGCGCACCGGCGAGGCGTTCACCGCACGCATCAGATCGAGCGCGTCGGAGAAATACTCCTGCTGGCTCTTGCCGTAGCAGGTGCCGTGCTTGATCCATTCGTGGCGTTCGAGCTTGGAGGCCGTGCCAGGCATCACCTGGTCGAGCTCGGCGCGCGTGTTGGCGTCGAGATCGACGGGTGGCAAATCCCCCCAATGCGCGGGATTGTCGTTGGCCTTGTCGCCCGCCGACACCTGGCAATAGAAATTGCCGTTCGGCTGCGGCCACAACCCATGCAGCGTGAAGTGGGAAGCATCGAACTCGCTGGGGTTCTGCGCCTTGCATTCGGGCTTGCTGGCCTTGGTCTCGCAGAAGGCGGGCTGCCAGCTCAGCGCGAAGACATATTCAGGCTTGCCGGAACCAGGCTGCGACGGCTTGGTCTGGCCGGCAGGCGACGGCGTGGCCGACGCGCTGCCGCCGGTGACGTGGCCGCAGCTGATCTTCACCCAACGCCGCTCCGGATCGGCGCCCGGAACCTGGATGAGATAGTGGGTCGGCTCATCCTTGTTGCCGGCCAGAAGCTGATAGCTTTGTCCTGCTTCGGTGGACACGTCGCCGGGGTTCTTGCCGCTCTTGATGGCCTGCGTCGCCGGACAGGCGCTCTCGGCCACGAAAGTGCCGCTCATCTTGACGTCGGCCTTCGCCGCGCCGGCGCCGGCCGCAGCCAACAAGACCGAACCCCATAGTGCCCAAACCCGCATTCCCGCTCTCCCGGCGATCATCGAACCGTATTGGATTCGTCACAATAGAACGGGCGACGTGTCAGAATTGCGATCTTTTTCACCGCGCGAAAATAATCCCCAGGTGAACGCTTCAGCTCCTGCGCATACTGTCAACCTGGTCCACGCGGGCGCTGCTCTCTTGACGCCGCCGAAACCCTCGCCCATCAGTCCCGAAGGGAGCGAGATATGCCATTCGACAAGCAGACCAGGCTGGCCTCACCGACCGGGGCCGACCTATGCATCTATGTGAAGCATGCCGGTGGAAATCCGCGCGCGGCGATCCAGATCAACCATGGCCTGGCCGAGCATGCGGAGCGCTATGCCCGCTTTGCCGAATTCCTCGCCCCGCGCGGCTTCCATGTCTACGCCCATGACCATCGCGGCCATGGCGCGACAAAGGCGCCCGATGCGCCGCTCGGCAGGTTCGCCGACGTCGACGGCATCGCCAAGGTGATTGCGGATGTCGGCGCCGTCCACGACCTGATCGCCTCCGAGCATCCGGGATTGCCGGTCATCGTCTTCGGCCATTCGCTCGGCGCCTCGATCGCGTTGAATTTCGTCCTGCGCCATTCCGAGCGTGTTCATGCCGCAGCGATCTGGAACGGAAATTTCTCGCAAGGCCTGCTCGGCCAGTTGGCGTTGGGTATTCTCGGCTGGGAGCGGATGCGACTGGGGTCCGACGTGCCGTCGCGCCTGCTGCCGAGGCTCACCTTCCAGGCCTGGGGCAAGGCCGTGCCCGACCACCGGACCTTGTTCGACTGGCTGTCGCGCGATCCGGCCGAGGTCGACAAATACATCGCCGATCCGCTCTGCGGCTGGGATGCCTCCATCTCGATGTGGCGCGATGTGGTCAAGATGGCGCTTCACGGCGGCAAGGATTCCAGCTTTGCCGGCGTGCGCCGCGACCTCTTCGTCAATCTGGTCGGCGGCGAGAAGGACCCGGCGTCGGACTATGGCAAGGCGGTTCACCATCTCGCCCGGCGCATGGACCGAATGGGCTTTTCGAATCTGGTTTCAAAGGTTTACGCCGACACCCGCCACGAAAGCCTGAACGAGATCAACCGCGACATCATTATGGGCGATTTCGCCGCCTGGGCAGACAGCGCGCTGAAGTCTGACTGGCGTGGCCCACAGCATGAGCCGTGACACAGCCGGCTACGATTGATAGTGCATGTCGCCCAAAAGTGCGCAGCGGTTTTGGGATAACGACATGCACAAAGCAGGATTCTAGGCTGCGCTTCATCAAACCACGGTGATCCATGACTGAGCCTCCGCTGAAAGGCATTCGCGTTATCGAACTCGCCCGCATCCTGGCGGGACCCTGGGCCGGGCAGTTGCTCGCCGATCTCGGCGCCGATGTCATCAAGGTCGAGAGCCCGGACGGCGGCGACGACACCCGCAAATGGGGGCCGCCCTTCGTCATGAGCCATGACGGCGAGAACCTGTCGGCGGCCTATTATCATTCCTGCAATCGCGGCAAGCGCTCGGTCGCCATCGATTTCTCCAAGCCGGAGGGCGCCGACACGCTGCGCCGCCTCGTTGCCACAGCGGACGTGCTGATCGAAAACTTCAAGCTCGGCGGCCTCAAGAAATACGGCCTCGACTATGAGAGCCTGAAGACGATCAATCCGCGCCTCGTCTATTGCTCGATCACCGGCTTCGGCCAGGACGGCCCCTACGCGCCGCGCGCGGGCTATGATTTCATCATCCAGGCGATGGCCGGCATGATGTCGATCACCGGCGAGCCTGGCCGCGAGCCGCAGAAGGCAGGCGTCGCAATCTCCGATCTGTTCACCGGTCTCTATTCGGTGATCGCCATCCAGGCGGGACTTCGCCACGCGGAAAAAACCGGCGAAGGCCAGCATGTCGACATGGCGCTGTTCGACAGCCAGATTTCGGCGCTGGGCAACCAGAACCTCAACTATCTCGTCTCCGGCAAGTCGCCTGTGCAGATGGGTAACGCGCATATGAACATCGCGCCCTACGAGGTGCTGCCGGTGAAGGACGGGCACATCATCCTGGCGGTCGGCAATGACGGCCAGTTCGCCAAGTTCTGCGCCGTGGTCGGTCTCACCGACCTGCCCGCCAATCCGGATTTCGCCACCAACCCCGCCCGCGTCACCAACCGCGCGAAGCTGCGCGAACTGATCATCGAAACGCTGGCGACCTGGGATCGCGACCCGCTTTTGGCGAAGCTCGAAGCGGCAAGCGTGCCCGCAAGCCCGATCAACACCATCGGCCAGATGTTCGCCGACCCGCAGACGATCGCGCGCGGCATGCGGCTCGACCTCGACGACGGCCACGGCAATCGCCTGCCTTCGGTGCGTTCGCCGATGGTGATGTCCGGCACCCCGCTCGTCTATGAGCGCCCCTCGCCTCGTCTTGGCGAGCACACGCAAGAAATTCTTGCCGAACTGGAGAGATCAGCAAAATGAAGACCGGCGGACAACTGATCGTCGAGGCGCTCGAAGCGAACGGCACCGACCGCATTTTCTGCGTTCCCGGCGAATCCTATCTGGCGGTGCTCGATGCGCTGCATGACTCGTCGATCCGCACCATTGTCTGCCGCCAGGAAGGCGGTGCGGCAATGATGGCCGACTGCCAGGGGCGCCTGACCGGCAAGCCCGGTATCTGCTTCGTCACCCGCGGCCCCGGCGCCACCAACGCTTCGGCCGGCATCCACATCGCCATGCAGGATTCGGTGCCGCTGATCCTGTTCATCGGCCAGGTCGCCAGCCACGCCAAGGAGCGCGAGGCGTTTCAGGAGGTCGACTACAAGCGTTTCTTCGGCGACATCGCCAAATGGGTGGTCGAGATCGACGATGCCTCGCGCATCCCGGAATTCGTCACCCGCGCCTTCGCGGTGGCGACGTCAGGCCGCCCCGGCCCGGTCGTCATCTCACTGCCAGAGGACATGCTGACCAGCGAGGTCGAGGCGCCGGAAGCCCTTCCGCACACGCCGGTCGAGACGCGCCCCGGTGAGGCCGAGATCGACGCGCTGGAAATGCTGCTCGCCGGCGCCAAGCGTCCGTTCGTCATTCTCGGTGGCACGCGCTGGGATGAGAAAGCGGTGGCGCGGATGCAGACGATCGCCGAGACATGGTCGCTTCCCGTCGGCTGCTCCTTCCGCCGCCAGATGCTGTTCGACCATCTTCATGCGAACTACGCCGGCGATGTCGGCATCGGCATCAATCCCAAGCTGGCGGCGCAGATCAAGGCGGCCGACGTCGTGCTGCTTATCGGCGGCCGCATGGGCGAGATGCCCTCTTCCGACTACACACTGCTCAAGAGCCCCTACCCCGACCAGGCGCTGGTGCATGTCCACGCCGATGCCGGCGAGCTCGGCCGCGTCTACCGGCCGACCCTGGCGATCAACGCCTCGCCGTCGGCTTTCGTCGAGGCTTTCGCCAAGCGAAGGCCGGCCGGCACGCCGTCATGGGCGGACGAGACGGCGAAAGCTCACGCCGCCTATCTCGAATGGTCGACGCCACCGCAGACCGGCCCCGGCGCCGTCCAGATGGGGCCGATCATGAACTACCTGGAAAAAGCACTGCCGGAGGACGCCATCCTCACCAACGGCGCCGGCAATTACGCCACCTGGGTGCACCGCTTCCATCGCTTCCGCCGCTTCGCCACGCAGGCGGCGCCGACCTCCGGCTCGATGGGCTACGGCACGCCGGCGGCCGTAGCCGCCAAGGCGCTGCACCCGGACCGCGAGGTCATCGCCTTCGCCGGTGACGGCTGCTTCCTGATGAACGGGCAGGAGTTCGCGACCGCCGTGCAATACGGCCTGCCGATCATCGTGGTCGTCGTCAACAACGGCATCTACGGCACGATCCGCATGCACCAGGAGCGGGAATATCCGAGCCGGGTCGTCGCCACCGACCTCAAGAACCCGGACTTCGCCGCTCTCGCCCGCGCCTGTGGCGGCCATGGCGAGACGGTCGAGAAGACCGAAGACTTCGCTGCCGCCTTCGAGCGCGCACGCGCCAGCGGCAAGCCGGCGATCGTCGAGATCAGGCTCGATCCCGAAGCGATCACCCCGACCCGCACATTGACCCAGATCCGCGACAAGTCGTGAGACGAAGTAATTCCAGGAAAAGTGTGTAACGGTTTTCCGTCCGGAATTGCGCAAAAACAAATAGTCAGAGCAGTTCGGCGTTTCGCGAACCGACGAACTGCTCTAGCAAAACGAGGCGGTTGCCCGCCTCGTTCCTGGCTGCGGAAAGTCCGCTACATCGATCCGGCGGCCTTCTCGATCTGCCCGCGGATCTCACCGTCCGGATTCGCCTTGGTGTGGACGTTGACATAGTACTTGCCGGCCTCGAGGTCGGTGGCTTGCGCATCGGTCAATGTCGCCGATCCTTTGATCGGGCTCTTGAGCTTCTTGAACGGGATTACCGGGTCCGCGCTTTGACCCATCGCGGCCGGGCCGTGAATGTGAGCGGCCACCGCCGGCCCGCTGAGGCCGGAATATTTGACGTTCCAGGTGAGTTTCTTGCTGGTGGTGTTGAATGTGAATGTGGCAGTTCCCTTGCCCTTGGTGGTGACAGGCGGGTTCTGCTGGCCACCATCGAGCGTCGCCTTGAACTTCATCGTCTCGGCCATGGCCGGCGATGCGAGCAGGAAGGCGGTCGAAACGGCTAAAGCCGAAAGCAGCGACAGGGATAGGATGCGCATTGAGGACCTCCGTTTGGCTGACGCATCCGCCACGGCTCCCCCGGCGCGGATGCTCTATTGCAACGGTTGGCCGGCGCTTTGTTTCCCTGCGCACGTATATTTTACCGGCGCCAACAAAAAAGGCGCGGTCGCCCGCCCCTTCTGGATTCCACGAAGGCAATGATCAGACGGCCGCCAGCGCCTGCGCCAGATCCGCGATCAGATCATCCGGGTGCTCGACACCGATAGACAGCCTGACCGTGGTCTCAAGCACGCCGATGCGCTGGCGCACGTCGTAGGGAATGCCGGAATGGGTCATGGCCGCCGGATGGCTGGCCAGCGATTCCGTTCCGCCGAGGCTTACCGCCAGCTTGAATATCTGCAGGCTGTTGAGAAAGGTGAAGGCGGCCTTCTGGCCGCCGCGAATGTCGAAGGAGAACGTGGAGCCGGCGCCACTGCATTGCGCCCGGTAGGTGCGGCCGGCGGAGGTTTCTTCGTTCAGGAACGGCAGATAATGCACCTTCTCGACCTTGGGGTGATCGCGCAGGAATTCGGCGACCAGGCGGGCGTTGTCGTTTGCCCGCTCCATGCGGATCGACAGCGTCTCCAGCGAGCGGCCGAGCATCCAGCAGGAATGGGGGTCGAGCTGCGTGCCGATCGCGCCGCGCAGCGCCTTGATCGGCTTGGTGACCGCCTTGCTGCCCATGGCGGCACCCGCGATCAGGTCGGAATGGCCGCCGACATATTTGGTCAGCGAATAGACCGAAACATCGGCCCCGTGTTCGATAGGCCGCTGGAATACCGGGCCGAGCAGGGTGTTGTCACAGACGATGATCGGCGTCGTTCCTTGCCGGACGCCGATCTCGTCGGCGATCCTCCGCATCAGCGCAATGTCGACAAGGCTGTTGGTCGGGTTTGACGGTGTCTCGATCAGGATGACCGACACGCGGCCCTTGCCGACGGCCGTTTCGGCAGCCAAGCGCACCGCCGCCTCGTCGACGCCGTCGGCGAACGCGACAGCCTCTATGCCGAAGCCGGCGAGCGTGCGCGTCAGAAGGGTCTCGGTGCCGCCATAGAGCGGCTGTGAATGCAGGATGACGTCGCCCGGGCGAGCATAGGCGAAAAGTGTCGTCGCGATCGCCGACATGCCGGACGAGAACAGGATGCAGGCGTCCGTCCCCTCATAAATCGCCAGCCGGTCCTCGACGATCTCGCTGTTGGGATGGTTGAAGCGCGAATAGACCAGACCGGAAGCCGCGCCGCTCGGAGGTTCCTTGCGGCCGGAGGTGTAGTCGAAGAAATCGCGTCCCTCTTCGGCCGATTTGAACACGAAGGTCGAGGTGAGGAACACCGGCGGCTTGACGGCGCCCTCCGAAAGCTGCGGATCGAAGCCATAGCTCAGCATCAGCGTCTCCGGGTGGAGCTTGTGGTTGCCGATATGGGTTTTCGAAGGGCGCGGCGCGGTCATGGCTTTTTCCTGCTTTTCGAGGAGTGTCGCACCGCAATTTATGCGATCCCGATCATGCAGTCCTTGCTATTTTTGCGCTCTTGTGGCCGCATTTCCGCAATATATTGCCCGGAGAAGCCGAAAGTGCAGCAGAAGATAGCCGACGATTTCGACCGCAAGATCCTGCGCGAACTGCAAGCCGACGCCCGCATCACCAACAACGAGCTTGCCGAGCGGATCGGTCTGTCGCCGTCACCCTGCCTGAGGCGCGTGCGGCGGCTGGAGGAAGCCGGAGTTATCAGGGGCTACACCGCGCTGGTCGATCCGGCCGCCTTCGGCTGGGGCATGGTTGCCATCGCCACCATCCGGCTCAGCCGCCAGAACGAGGACGAGATCGTTATGTTCGAGGAAGCGATCCGCGGCTGGGAAGAGGTCCTGGAATGCCACCTCGTCACCGGCTCGCGCGATTATGTGCTGAAGGTCGTGGCAGGAAGCCTCGAACAGTACGAGCGCTTCATCAAGGAAAAGATCGCGCGGCTGAAATGTGTCGCCTCGATCGAGACCAGCTTCGTCATGAACACCATAAAGGAACGGCGCCTCTGAGGCGCCGTTCTCAAAATCAGGATGTGCCGTCAGTGCATGTCGCCCAAAGTGCGCAGCGGTTTTGGGGTAACGACATGCATAAACGACAACTTAAAGCGCGTCGCCTGAATCCATTCAGACACGACGCGCTTTAGTCGGCCTACTTGATCGCCTTGTCGGTGATCGCGGTGGTGTAGGCGCCCGACGGCTCCTTGGCGATGATCTTCTGGTCGAGCAGCGCCTTGGCGGTGCGCTCATAGGTCGCCGGATCGAGCTTGCCGTCGGCGTTGTCGATCAGCTTGGCGACTTCGCCCATCATGCGCTTCTGGTGGTTCTCGTCCTGGCCGCCATTGTCCATGACGATCCCGGCCGCCTCATCCGAGTTGTCGACTGCATATTTCCAGCCCTTCATCGAGGCGCGCACGAAGCGCACCATCTTGTCCTCGAAGGCCGGGTCCTTGAGCTTGTCTTCCAGCGCGTAGAGCCCATCCTCGAGCAGATCGTTGCCCATGGCCGAGTAGTTGAAGACGGTAAGCTGCTCCGGCTTGTAGCCGGCGTCGATCAGCTGCCAGTACTCGTTATAGGTCATGACCGAGATGCAGTCCGCCTGCTTCTGGATCAGCGGCTGCACGTCGAAGCTCTGCTTCAGCACGGTGACGCCGTCCTTGCCGCCATCGGTCTTGAGGCCGAGCTTGTTCATCCAGGCATAGAACGGATATTCGTTGCCGAAGAACCAGACGCCGAGCGTATGGCCCTTGAAGTCGGCTTCGGTCTTGATCGGGCCGTCCTTCGGGCAGACCAGCTCCATGCCGGCCTTCTTGAACGGCTGGGCGATGTTGACCAGCGGCACGCCCTTTTCGCGGGCAGCGAGCGCGCCGCCCATCCAGTCGACGATGACGTCGGCGCCGCCGCCCGCGATCACCTGCTCGGGCGCGATATCCGGACCGCCTGGCTTGATGTCGACGTCGAGGCCCTCGGCATCATAGAAGCCCTTGGCCTTGGCGACATAATAGCCGGCGAACTGGGCCTGCGTGACCCATTTCAGCTGCAGCGTCACCTTGTCGGCGGCCATCGCCTGGAAAGCGGCCAGCGACATCGCACCGGCCAAAGCAGAAATTACAAGTCTTTTCATGTTTTTACCCTCTGAAGTTAGCACCCAAACCCACCGCCCCTATCCACCACGGACAGAGGGATGCCAAAACGTGACGGCTCTTTCGACGAGAGCGACCACGCCATAAAAGACCGAACCCGCCAGTGCTGCAACTGCGATTTCGGCCCAAACCATGTCGATGTTCATCCGCCCGACTTCCGTCGAAATGCGGAATCCCATGCCGACAACAGGCGTGCCGAAGAACTCCGCGACGATGGCGCCGATCAGCGCCAGCGTCGAGTTGATCTTCAGCGCATTGAAGATGAACGGCATTGCCGCCGGCAGCCTGAGCTTCAGCAAGGTCGGCCAATAACCCGAGGCATAAGTGCGCATCAGGTCGCGCTCCATATGGCCGGAGGCGGCAAGCCCGGCGACCGTGTTCACCAGCATCGGAAAGAAGGTCATGATGATGACGACCGCCGCCTTGGAGGGCCAGTCGAAGCCGAACCACATGACCATGATCGGCGCGACGCCGATGATCGGCAGCGCCGACACCATGTTGCCGATCGGCAGCAGCCCGCGCCGCAGGAACGGCACACGGTCGGCGAGGATGGCGACGATGAAGCCGGCGAAGCTGCCGACGATGTAACCGATCAGCACCGCCTTGAAGATCGTCTGCCGAACGTCCGACCCCAGGATCGGCAGCGAGTTGGCGATACGCGCGCCGATGGCGCTCGGCGGCGGCAAAAGGATGAAGGGAATGCCGGCGCCGCGCGTCACCGCTTCCCAGATGATCAGGATCCAGGCGCCGAAGATCGCCGGGATGACCAGGCGCAATGCAGTCTTCGCCCCATTGGCCGCGGGCCTTAGCGAAGACAGGAGGCCCACGCAGCGCCAGGCAAGCAACCAGGCGGCTGCGAGAGCCAAAAAGTAAGGCGCCAACGCAGTGCCCTCGAAGCCGCCTATGCCTTTGATCAGCAGCCAGGCGGCAATATGGGCGCCAACGAACAGCACGACGCCTTCGACAAGTGGCGCCAGTCTCACCGTGGAAACCAGCGCCGCGATCAGCAGCAGCGCGAGGATCAGACCCTTCGTGTCCATATACGGGTAGGCGATCGTCGCAGCGGGCTCAGCCAGCGCGGCCGCTTCCGGTTTCGACATCGCGCCAAGCGCGAAGGCCACCAGGCAAAGGAGGATCGCAAGCACTGCTTGCCAGGATGGTTTCAGCCAGATCATGCCGGCCTCCCGCCCATGGCGCGGTCGACCAGGCGGCCGGCAATGCCGACCACCATCACCAGCAGCGCAGCAACCACTGAACCGGCGACCAGCGCCGACCAGATGTCGATGGACTGGCTGTAGTAGGCGCCTGCCAGCAACTTCGCGCCGATTCCGGCGACCGCGCCGGTCGGCAGTTCGCCCACAATGGCGCCGACGAGGCTTGCCGCGACCGCCACCTTCATCGAGGTGAACAGGAACGGCACGGAGGCCGGGACGCGAAGTTTCCAGAAGGTCTGCGAGGCGCTGGCATTATAGGTGTGCATAAGATCGAGATGCATGAGCTCGGGCGAGCGCAGGCCCTTCACCATGCCGACCGCGACCGGGAAGAAGGACAGATAGGTCGAGATCAGCGCCTTCGGGATCAGGCCGGTGATGCCGATCGCCGCCAGCACCACGATGATCATCGGCGCCACCGCCAGGATCGGAATGGTCTGCGAGGCGATGATCCACGGCATCAGGCTGCAGTCGAGCGTCGCCACATGCACGATGCCGACCGCGATGACGATGCCGAGCGCCGTGCCGAAAGCAAAGCCGAGCAGCGTCGAGGACAGCGTCACCCAGGCGTTGTAGATCAGGCTTCGGTTGGAGGTGACGCTGCGCAGGAAGGTATTCTGGAAGAAGTTTACCGCCACCTGGTGCGGCGCCGGCAGCGTCGGCTTCGGCTGCGACAGCGTCTTGCCGATGAATTCGACCGCGCCGGGCGTCTCGTTTGCGCGCTGGTCGAGATCGCGCTGGAACGGCGCGTTGAGGATAACGGCAAAGACATACCAGATCGCCACCACGCCGACGAGGATGGTGGTGACGGGGATGATCTTGGAACGGAAGGAGTCCATTCCTTAGTCCTCGTAGGAGTGGCCGGCCCGCAGGCCGTCGCGCACGCGCGCCGCGATCGCCAGGAATTCCGGCGTTTCGCGGATGTCGAGCGGCCGCTTCCTGGACAAGGTCGATTCGATGATGTCGGTGACACGGCCCGGCCGCGGCGACATCACCACGATGCGCGTCGACAGATAGACCGCCTCGGGGATCGAGTGGGTGACGAAGCAGATCGTCTTGTTGGTCCGGTCCCAAAGCGAGAGAAGCTGCTCGTTCAGATGGTCGCGCACGATCTCGTCGAGCGCGCCGAACGGCTCGTCCATCAAAAGCAGGTCGGCATCGAAGGCCAGCGCGCGAGCGATCGAGGCGCGCTGCTGCATGCCACCCGACAACTGCCAGGGATATTTCTTCTCGAAACCAGACAGGTTGACGAGTTCCATGGTGCGCTTGATGCGGTCCGCCTGCTCCGCCTTGGAGAGGCCGATGATCTCCAGCGGCAGCGCCACGTTGCGTTCGATCGTGCGCCACGGAAACAGGGCTGCCGCCTGGAAGACATAGCCGTAGGCTCGGCTTTCGCGCGCCTGCTCGGGCGTCATGCCGTTGACCGAGATGGCCCCCGCCGTCGGCTTCTCCAGATCGGCAATGACGCGCAGCAAGGTGGTCTTGCCACAGCCAGACGGCCCGATGAACGATACGAATTCGCCCTTGCCAATGGTGAGATCGACATTGGACAGTGCCTGTACCGGACCATCATTGGTCTGGAAGGTGAGGCCGAGTTTGCTTGCCGAGACGACGGCTGGCGACTGTCCGCTCATTGGCAGAAACCTGCCTTTCGCAGCCGCTGCCGCGCAGGATGAAATCCCGTTGCTTTTGCGTCGATGTTGTTTTCCACTCGTCCAGTCCCATTCGATCGACGCCCGGAGCCTTGCCGATGTCGCCTAAATCCACTTGTCATCTTATTCGCCCTGAAAGCACTTATGAAGGCAAGCAGGGGCTGAGCTATTTCGCCGGTATTGCCGCCGAGACCGTCGGCTCTTCCGGCATCTGCATGCATCTTCTCACCATCCCGCCCGGCGCCCGCGCCAAGGCGCATATGCATGAGAACCACGAGACGGCGATCTATGTGCTCTCCGGCGAGGTCCATACTTGGTACGGCGACCGGCTTGAGCATCATATCCTCGTCAAGGCCGGCGACCTCTTCTACATCCCGGCTGGCGTGCCGCATCTGCCGGCCAATCTGAGCGGCGCGCCCTCTTCGGCGGTCATCGCCCGCACCGATCCCAACGAGCAGGAAAGCGTGGTCCTGCTGCCGGAACTGGATGCGTTGGTCGCCTGAAGCTGAAGGATGGGCTCTCGCCGTCATTTGCACCGGGAGACTTCGCCCATCACGGTGCCGTCCTCGCCGGCAATCACCAGCTTCTTCGGGCTCTTGGCGCTGCGCTTGATGGTGAAATGGGCAGGCGTCTGCCCCTCCTCGCCTTCCGCCTCGCACTGCGCTGTCACCAAAAGGGAGCCATCCGCCTGGGGCTTCTTGTCGGTGAAGGTGCAGGCGCTCGCCACCGTGACAAATGCCTCGCTGGTCAGGAGCAGCATGTCCTCGGCATAGACTTCCTGGCCGTTCTTGTTGATGCAGCCGGATTTGTTGCCGTAAGGCTTGGAGAGGTCGATGCCGGCCGCAAAGGCCTGGCCGGCGGCCAGCAGCATGGCTGCCGCGACGAAAAGGGGAGCTGCGCGCACGCTCAAACTCCGGTCGCCGGAATGCCGGAACGCTCCACCTTGCGCGGCGCGCTGATCTCCTTCCAGGTCGACAGCGCCCGGTTGACCGCGGCGTTCGGCTCGCGCGCGACGAACTCGCCGTGGCCGATCTTGACCTTGACGTCGGACTCTTCGATCGAGAGCTCGCCGCGCGAGAAGACGAAGCGCGGCAGGCCGGTCACCTCGAAACCTTCGAAGACATTGTAGTCGATCACCGACTGCTGCTTCTTGGCCGAGATCGTCTTCTTGCGCTTCGGATCCCAGACCACGATGTCGGCGTCCGCGCCTTCGACGATCGCGCCCTTCTTCGGATACATGTTGAGGATCTTGGCGATGTTGGTCGAGGTCACCGCCACGAACTCGTTCATCGTCAGCCGTCCGGTGTTCACGCCGGTGGTCCACAGGATGGGCAAGCGATCCTCGAGGCCGCCGGTGCCGTTCGGGATCTTGGTGAAGTCGCCGACGCCGTTGCGCTTCTGCTTGGTGGTGAAGGAGCAGTGGTCAGTCGCCACCACCTGCAGCGAGCCGGCCTGCAGGCCTGCCCACAGCGAATCCTGGTGCCACTTGCTGCGGAAGGGAGGGCTCATCACGCGGCGCGCCGCATGGTCCCAGTCCTTGTTGAAATACTCGGTCTCGTCGAGCGTCAGGTGCTGGATCAGCGGCTCGCCGAATACCCGCATGCCCTTCTGGCGGGCGCGGCGGATGGCCTCGTGGCTCTGCTCGCAGGAGACATGCACCACATAGAGCGGCACACCGGCCATGTCGGCGATCATGATGGCGCGATTTGTGGCCTCGCCCTCCACTTCCGGCGGGCGCGAATAGGCATGGCCTTCCGGGCCGTTGTTGCCGGCCGCAAGCAGCTTCTGCGAGAGCGCGGCAACCACATCGCCGTTCTCGGCATGGACGAGCGGCAGCGCGCCGAGATCGGCGCAGCGCTGAAACGACGCATACATCTCGTCGTCGTCGACCATCAGCGCGCCTTTGTAGGCCATGAAGTGCTTGAACGAGGTGATGCCCCTGTCGACCACGGTCGCCATCTCGTCGAACACCTGCTTCCCCCACCAGGTGATGGCCATGTGAAAGGAATAGTCGCAGGACGCCTTCGACGTCTTGTTGTCCCACATCTGCAGCGCCTCGAGCAGCGACTGCTGCGGCGCCGGCAAGCAGAAATCGACGACCATGGTCGTGCCGCCGGAAAGCGCCGCGCGCGTGCCCGATTCGAAATCGTCGGCCGAATAGGTGCCCATGAAGGGCATTTCGAGATGGGTATGCGGATCGATGCCGCCCGGCATGACGTAGCAGCCGGTGGCGTCGAACTCGTGATCGCCATGCAGATCCGTGCCGATGGCGATAATCTTGCCGTGGCTGAACACGACGTCGGCTTTCCAGGTGCGGTCAGCCGTGACGATGGTGCCGTTCTTGATGACTTTGGTCATTTCTCTTGTTCCCTTTTTCTTGCTGCGCTTCTTCGGAGCGCTTTAGTTGTTCAAAACATACGAGACGTGGGGGGCCGACACTACATCACGCCAACTTCCCGCAATATCTCTTCCACACAACCGTCGAAGGATTCCGCCAGTTCGCCAGTAGAAAATCTGAGCACGCGATAGCCTTGCTGGCCAAGCCAGGCGTCACGTTTTTGGTCCTTCTCCATCCGCTCCGGCGTGAAATGGTGTTCGCCATCCACCTCGATGACTACGCCCTTCTCATGCAGGACGAAGTCCACGATGTATGGCCCGATAGGTGCCTGTTTCCTGGCATGCAGCCCATAAAGGCGACGAAACTCTTTCAACTCAGACCAGAGCTTGCGTTCGCCCTCCGTCATGTTTCGGCGCAGCGCCCTTGCGCGCGTGATCATGGTCGGGTCGATCGCGGTCGGTGCCAAGGCGAGTACCCCCACCCTCAATCCCTCCCCACAAGGGGGAGGGAGGTTTGGCGCCGCGCTATCATCATCCCACTATTAAAGTGCTGCGCTACCGGAGAAAGCGGCGGCGATGCCAGTCCCCCTCCCCCTTGTGGGGAGGGGTTAGGGGTGGGGGTACAGCGCCGCCGCTTCACTCCACAATCCCCGCTGTCTCGACCACCGCGTGGAACAGCACGTCGGCGCCTGCCGCCGCCCACTCCTTGGAGATGTCCTCGGCCTCGTTGTGGCTGAGGCCGCCGACGCAGGGGCACATGACCATGGTCGCCGGCGCCACCTTGGCCGCCCAGCAGGCGTCGTGGCCGGCGCCCGAAATGAGGTTCATGTGGCTGTAGCCGAGCTTTTCGGCGGCCGTGCGCACACGGCCGACCAGCGTCGGATCGAAGGTCACGGGATCGAAATGGCCAACGGCCTCGACCGAGCATTTGACGCCGAGCGGCTCGCAGATCTTCGGCGCTTCCTTCTCGATGCGGGCGCGCATGCCGTCGAGCTTGGCTTGATCGGGCGAACGGATGTCGACGGTGAAGATCACCGTGCCCGGCAAAACGTTGCGCGAATTGGGCGAGAACTTCACCTGCCCGACCCCGCCGACGGCGCCGGGCTGGTTCTGCATCGCGACCGTCTGCACCATCTCCAGGATGCGCGCCATGGCCAGCCCTGCATTGACGCGCATGTTCATCGGCGTCGAGCCGGTATGCGCCTCCCTCCCGGTCAGCGTGAATTCCAGCCACCACAGGCCCTGGCAGTGGGTGACCACGCCGATCTGCTTGTTCTCGGCTTCGAGGATCGGTCCCTGCTCGATGTGGTATTCGAAATAGGCTTGCATCTTGCGCGCGCCGACCTTCTCGTCGCCGACCCAGCCGATCCGCTTCAGCTCGTCGCCGAAGGTCAAGCCATCGAGATCCTTGCGGGCATAGGCGTAGTCCTGGGTGTGGACGCCCGCGAACACGCCGGAAGCGAGCATGGCCGGGGCGAAGCGCGCGCCCTCCTCGTTCGTCCAGTTGGTGACGACGATCGGATGCTTGGTCTTGATGCCGAGATCGTTGAGCGAGCGCACGACCTCGAGCCCTGAGAGCACGCCAAGCACGCCGTCATATTTGCCGCCTGTCGGCTGGGTGTCGAGATGGGAGCCGACATAGACGGGCAGCGCGTCCGGATCGGTGCCGGCGCGCGTCATGAACATGGTGCCCATCTGGTCCACGCCCATCGTGAGCCCGGCCTCGTCGCACCAGGATTTGAAGAGCTCGCGGCCTTCTCTGTCGGAATCGGTGAGCGTCTGGCGATTGTTGCCGCCGGCAATGCCGGGGCCGATCTTCGCCATCTCCATCAAGGAGTCCCACAAACGGTCTGAATTGATACGCAGATTCTCGCCGGGGGCGGCCATTCAAAGTCCTCTCATTTACGCGGCGTCCCCCTCCCCCTCGAGGGGAGGGTGGCCGCGAAGCGGTCGGGTGGGGTCGCCGGCCATACGCGCGGCCTTTTCCTTGATCACCTGCGCGACGTGCCAGGCACTGTTTATGACATCGGGCTCATCGACACGAAAGACGTCGTATCCGAGTAAACGCAAATAGGCGTCGCGGACAGCATCATGGCGTTTGCCTTTGTCATGCTCATGCAAATCGCCGTCGATCTCAACGATCAGCTTTACTGCGAGACAGGCAAAGTCGACGATGTATGGCCCTATGGGGCACTGTCGGCGGAACTTGAGACCAGAAGCCTTCAATTCGCGCAGTTCATACCAAAGCAGGTTTTCACCTTTGGTCGCGTGAATTCGAAGCGCGCGCGCTTTTTGCCGCATTTCGAAACTCACGCGGGTCCTAGGCATCAGGAACGACCTCGCAAAAGATCAGGTCGGCGCGCGTCGCCGCGGACCCCACCCGGCCGCTTCGCGGCCACCCTCCCCTCAAGGGGGAGGGATATCCGCGCCCGGTCTCTCAATCTATCGACCTCAACACATCCCGAACATGGTCGATCAGCTCGTTGATCTGGCCCTTGGTGATGATCAGTGGCGGCGACAGCGCGATAATGTCGCCGGTGGTGCGGATCAGCGCGCCACGCTCGAACGCCTTGACGAAGGCCGAGAAGGCCCGCTTAGTCGGGCTTCCGGCGATCGGCGCCAGCTCGATCGCGCCGATCAGGCCGATATTGCGGATGTCGATGACATGCGGCTCGCCCTTCAGCGAGTGCAGCGCGTCTTCCCAATAAGGCGCCAGCTCCTCGCCACGGGTGAGCAGGCCTTCTTCCTTATAGGTGTCGAGCGTGCCGAGGGCCGCGGCGCAGGCGATCGGGTTGCCCGAATAGGTGTAGCCGTGGAAGAACTCGATCATGTGCTCGGGGCCGGTCATGAAGGCGTCATGGATCTCCTTCTTGACGAACACCGCGCCCATCGGGATGACGCCGTTGGAGACGCCCTTGGCCGTGGTCATGATATCCGGAGCGACGCCGAAATAATCCGCCGCGAACGGCGCGCCGAGGCGGCCGAAGCCGGTGATCACTTCATCAAAGATCAACAATATGCCGTGTTTGGTGCAAATTTCTCGAAGCTTCTGCAGATAGCCCTCCGGCGGCAGGATGACTCCGGTCGAGCCCGCGACCGGCTCGACGATGACCGCAGCAATGGTCGAGGCATCGTGCAGCGTAACCAGGCGTTCCAGCTCGTTCGCCAGCTCCGCGCCATGCTCCGGCACGCCCTTCGAGAAGGCGTTCTTCTCCGGAAGGTGGGTGTGCGGCAGATGGTCGACGCCGCCGAGCAGCGTGCCGAACATCTTGCGGTTGCTGACGATGCCGCCGACGGAGATGCCGCCGAAATTGACGCCATGATAGCCACGCTCGCGGCCGATCAGGCGGGTGCGCGAGCCTTCACCCCTGACGCGGTGATAGGCGATCGCCATCTTCAGCGCGGTTTCGACCGATTCCGAGCCGGAATTGGTGAAGAAGACATGGTCCATGCCCTTGGGCGCGATATCGACCAGGCGGTTCGCCAGCTCGAACACGATCGGGTGACCCATCTGGAAGGCCGGCGCATAGTCGAGCTCGGCTGCCTGCTGCTGGATCGCCTCGGTGATCTTAGGCCGGCAGTGTCCGGCGTTCACGCACCACAGGCCGGCCGTGCCGTCGAGCACCTTGCGGCCGTCGCTCGTCGTGTAGTGCATGTCCTTGGCGGACACGAACATGCGCGGCGCCTGCTTGAACTGCCGGTTTGCCGTGAACGGCATCCAGAATGCGCTGAGATCGTTCGGCGTGACTTTCAGCCGGTTGGACATGACCAAGATTTCCCCTTGTAACCTGTTTCGGTGCGCTAACGCTTGGTCTTCCCAAGGCTTGGTCTTCGTTGCGTTTTCGTGCTACGCAAAATTTTGACCGGTTGGACAAACGTTAGCACCGCCCTGTCGGCGGTCAAGGGACTACTAGCGGAAATGCGGCATCGAAAGCGCGCTCCACGGCTCGGAGAAAAACTGGTCCAGAGGATTGGTCCAGAAAGACCGCGCAACAGCGGCCGGCAAGGATGACGGACACGATGGAAGGCTCAGCTCCCCGCCGCACCCGCATCCAGCAGGAAAAGCGCGAGCTGATCCTGGAAGCCGCGCTCGAAGTCTTCTCCACTAACGGCTTTCGCGGCTCGACCATCGACCAGATCGCCGAAGCCGCCGGCATGTCGAAGCCGAACCTTCTCTATTACTTCCGCCGCAAGGAAGACATTCACGAGACGTTGATGAAGCGGCTCCTGGACACATGGCTGGCGCCGCTCCGCGAGCTCGACGACATCGGCGACCCGATGACCGAACTCAAGAGCTATATCCGCCGCAAGCTCGAAATGGCGCGCGATTTTCCGCGCGAAAGCCGGCTCTTCGCCAATGAGATCCTGCAAGGTGCGCCGCGCATCATGCCTATGCTGGAGGGCGAGTTGAAGACGCTGGTCGACGAGAAGGCCACGGTCATCAAGGGCTGGATGCGCGCCGGCAAGATCGCCCGCACCGACCCCTGGCATCTGATCTTCTCGATCTGGGCGACGACACAGCATTATGCCGATTTCGATGTCCAGGTCCGCGCCGTGCTCGGCCCCGATCGCGGCGGCGAAGGCCGCTTCGAGGACGCCGCGCGCTTCCTCGAGCAGTTGTTCCTCGACGGGTTGAAACCGAAAGGCTGAGATCCAATCAGGCGCTGCGCCGCTCGGCAGGCTGCGCTTCGAGCAGCTTCTCCAACTTGGCGATCGAATTCTGCTCAGGCAACGGCGTGTAGACGATCGGCCGCATATCCGAGCCGTCGTCGATCGACAGGCTCATATGCTCGAAGGCCATCGCGCCGGCGCTCGGGTGGCGGACATGCTTCACCCCCGTCAGCCTTCGCGCCACGTCCCGCCTCGGCCACCAATCCCGGAACTCCGGGCTTGAGCGCATCATCAGCGCGATCAGCCGCTCGAAATCCGGATCGCCGACATATTTCGCGCTCTCGGCGCGAAACGAAGCGAGCACCACGTGCGCGAGTTCTTCCCAATCGACCAGCAGCCGCCGGTGGTGCGGGCTGGTGAACACCAGATGGACGATGTTGCGGGCATCGCCCTCCAGCAGGCCATAGTCGCCGAACACGGCAACCGCTGCATCGTTCCAGGCCAGCACATCCCAGCGCCGGCCAACGACATAGGCCGGCTGCAGGACGAGGCTCTGCAGCATGTGCAGTGGCGTCCCGTCGACCTTCTCGGGCGCGGCTGAGCGGCGTTCCGGCTGTTGCCGGCCGGCGAGGATGAACAGATGCCGCTTCTCGACGGCATCGAGGCGCAACGCCTCGCATAGCGCGGTCAGCACTTCCACCGAGGGCCGCACGTCCCTGCCCTGCTCGAGCCAGGTGTACCAGGTGGTGCCGACGCCGGCGATCATCGCCACCTCCTCGCGCCTCAGCCCGGGGGTACGCCGCCTGGCGCCGGTGGCGATACCGATGTCGGCAGGCGACAGTCGCTCACGGCGCGAGCGCAGGAAGGCGCCAAGCTCGTGGCGGCGGCTGTCCTCGGGAGATTGGGTCACGGCATCCATGAAGTTATTATAGCAGTACTGATACCAGGATAAAGTTTGAACTGTTTGCGCCGCGCGCCGTGCCCCATCTTGAGTTCAGAGCAGCATAAGGAGGCTCTGAACATGGAACTCAAAAACAAGACAGTGCTCGTCACCGGCTCGACGGACGGCGTCGGCCGCGTGATCGCCGAAAGGCTCGGGAGCGCCGGCGCCCACGTGTTGGTGCATGGCCGCGACGAAGGCCGGGGCGAGGATGTGGTGGCCGCCATCGAGGCAAAGGGTGGCAAGGCGGAATTTCTCGCCGCGGACCTCGCATCGCTTGCGGAGGTGCGCCGCCTTGCCGAAGCCGTGCGCGCCAGGACCGGCCGGCTCGACATTTTGATCAACAATGCCGGCGTCGGCACCGGCGGCGAAAGCGCAAGGCGGCAGGTGAGCGCCGACGGCTATGAGCTGCGCTTCGCCGTCAACTATCTCGCCGGCTTCCTGCTGACGTCGGAACTGCTGCCGTTGCTCAAGGCAAGCGCACCGGCGCGCATCGTCAATGTCGCCTCGGCCGGCCAGCAGGCGATCGACTTCGACGATGTCATGCTGACCCGCGGCTATAGCGGCGTGCGCGCCTATTGCCAGAGCAAGTTGGCGCAGATCCTGTTCACCCTCGACCTGGCCGAACGGCTCAAAGGCACCGGCGTCACCGTCAATGCGCTACACCCGGCAAGCTACATGGACACCACCATGGTCCGGCAGGCGGGCGTCACGCCGTGGAGTTCGGTCGAGACTGGTGCCGATGCCATCCTCAACCTCGCCGCATCGCCGGCGCTTGAGGGACGTAGCGGCTTCTATTTCGACGGCCAGCGGGAATCGCGCGCGGATGCCCAGGCCTATGACGAAAAGGCCCGCCGCCGGTTGCGGGACCTCAGCCTCGAACTGACCGGACAATCTTCTACGACATCCAGGGAACAGCATTCATGAATGGGACTATCGAACATTGCGTGATCATCGGCGGCTCGTCCGGCATCGGCCTTGCCACGGCCAAACGGCTGGTCAGCCCCACGATGAAAGTGACGATTACCGGCCGCAACGAGGAGAAGCTGAAGAGCGCCTGGAAGAGCCTTGGCGGCACTGTCGGCAAGGCTGCTTTTGATGCGACCAAGCCGGATGAGGTCCGGCATTTCTTCGACGGTCTCGGCCGGTTCGATCATCTCGTTCTCGCTGCGAGTGGCGGCAAGGGACTTGGGCCGTTCGCGACCCTCGACCTTGCCGACATCGGCAGCGGCGTCGACGAAAAAATCCGGCCGCAGCTGTCCTGTCTGCAGGCTGCTCTCCCGACCTTGAACAGGGCGGGATCGGTCACCTTCATTTCGGCCGTCTCGGCGCAGCTCGCGGTGCCCGGCGTTGCCGGCATCGGCGCCATCAACGGCATGCTTTTGACCGTCGCGCCGATCCTCGCGGTCGAGTTGAAGCCGCTGCGCGTCAATGTTGTGGCGCCGGGCGTCATCGACACGCCCTGGTGGGACTTTTTGCCGGGCGAGCAGCGACAGGCGGTCTTTGCCGAATATGCCGGCAAGACGCCGGTCGGTCGCATCGGCCGCGCCGAGGATGTCGCAGCGGCAATAGCCTTCCTGGTCTCCAACAGCTTCATGACCGGCCAGGTACTGACCTGCGACGGCGGGCTGCGCTTCGCCGCGTGAGCGGCGAATAGTTCAGTCGGAGATCAGGCCGGGCCAGAAGGCGAGCGTCATCAGCCCGGCAACGATCGCATACCAGACAACCATGTGGACCGTCTTCATGAGAGGGCGGCCCACCTCGCGCGCCCGCTTCGGGTGGAGAGGGTCATACATTACTTCGACCGCGGCGCCGATCGACCCGGTCGTTCCGTTGACCGGCAAATAGGAACTGAACCGCCAGGTCTTGCCCAGCCGGTCGACGAATTCGATGATCGGTGTGTCCGGGCCGTCATCCGACTTGTCGATGCCCACCACCTTGCCGCTGGCAACGGCGCCGCGCCGCCTGAGCATGATGTCGCCGTAGCTCTGCGCGCCGACGACCGCCAGGAAGAAGACGCCGCACAGGAAGCACCAGATTTGCATGTCATTTGGATGCCGGCCGAAGGCTTCCGCGATTGCGCGGAACGGAAACAGCGCCTGATGGAAGGCTTCCGAAACGCGCGCCCAGAATGCGGTCCAGCTCTGCTCCATGAACGCTCCAAGGGGCGAACCTATATTTGCCAATACAGGACGATCGCGACGGAGCGATTAACACTGAGCCATCAATTGCGCGGAATCCGCTAGTGGGCCATCAGGCATAGTGCGCGATCAGCGCCAGGAACCCGCCGGCCAAGGCAACATTGCCGACGAAGCCATTGATACGAGACGCGCGGTCCGGACCTTGATGGTCCCAGAAATTATGGAACATCGGTGTTGCGACGATGAGGAACAGAATCAGGCAGGCTGCCGCCAGCGCCGTCCATAAGCCGCCAATCACCAGCAGCCCGGCGGCGACTTGCAGGACGATGCCCAGCCACAATGCCGGGCCCGCCTGCGGCACGCCGCGAGCCGCCATCATCGGGATGAGCAGGTTCGTGTTCTGGATGTTGCGCAGGCCAGCAAAGACGAAGGCGCCGCCAAGCAGCAAGCGCGCGGCAAACAGAATCTCGTTCTGAAAATTGTCAAGCATGTCCCATTGATCTCGCAAATGAAAGCGCGCGAGCCACGACAGCCCGCGCGCCAGTCAAAACCTCAGGCAGCTTTCGCGGCCGGCATCGGATGGATGGCGTGGAAGGAGACGCAGAGCCGGTTCCAGGTGTTGATCATGCCGATCACCACCGTCAGCTTGACCAGCTCCTCCTCGGAGAAATGTTCGAGCGTCCTGGAATAGAGATCGTCCGGAACGCCGTTGTCGGAGATGTTCGTCACCTTCTCCGTCCAGGCGAGCGCGGCGCGCTCGCGCTCGGAAAACAGCGGCGATTCTTTCCAGGCGGCGACAAGATAAAGCCGGGTCTCGGTCTCGCCGTCGCGCCGCGCCTCACGGCTGTGCATCTCGACGCAATAGGAACAGCCATTGATTTGTGAGGCCCTGAGCTTGACGAGATGCATCAGGCTATCCTCCAGCCCGCACTCCTCGACCGCCTTGTTGAGCGCCATCACCGCCTTCATGATCTCCGGCGCCTTGGCGAAGAACTGTAGCCTCTGTTTCATTTCTCTTACCTTTCACACTTTGCTGGGTTGATTGGATTGATTTTTCTGCGGTCGCTGGTGGCGCTCGACGAAGGCGCAACTGGCAGAGACCGTGCGGGGATCGGCGTCGTTCATGAAATCGACGACGATGTCGGAGAGCTTTGCCTCGGCAAGCGCGGCGCGATAGGCGCGCTCGGCCTTGAGCATCGCGGCATTGATACCGCACGGCTTCACATAGGCGGAAGCGTCGAGCCTGACCGGGCCGCGCTGGCGGATTTCCCCGCAGCGGAAGGCAGGCTCTTTGCCTTCGACCGCAAGCACGATGTCGAGAAGCGTGATGCGCTCGGCCGATCGCGCCAGCCTGTAGCCGCCAGCCGGTCCCGGCACCGATTCCAGGATACGCGCCGCTGTGAGCTGATTGAGATGTTTCAACAGATAGCTCGGCGACAGGCCGAAGGCCTCGGCCATGGCGGCGCCCGACATGGTGCTGTTGCCGTCGACGCCGGCAAGCATGGCGGCGCAGTGGATCGCCGCTTCGACGCCTTCTCCGAGCTTCATGATTTGATGCTTCTATTCATGGATAACTTTTATCATGGATATTTTTTATCCGCAATAAGGAATTAAAAGCGGCGCCCGAAGGCGCTGCTTTTCGTTCGAATGCTGTTCCCTACTCCGCCGCCACCTTGGCCATCGGATTGTTCGGGTGCGTCGTCCAGTTGGCGTAGATCGGCGACACCGGCTTGCCGGTGCGCTGGTCAATCGAGCCTGCCGCCAGCGGCTCCATGGTGATGCAGCCTTCGACCGGACAGACATTGACGCAGAGGTTGCAGCCGACGCATTCGGCATCGATCACCTCGAAATGCCTCAAGCCGTCGACCATGCTGGTGATCGCCTGGTGCGAGGTGTCCTCGCAGGCGATGTGGCAGCGGCCGCATTTGATGCAGGCGTCCTGGTCGATATGCGCCTTGGCGACATAGTTGAGGTTGAGATACTGCCAGTCGGTGACGTTAGGCGTGGCGCGGCCGATGATGTCGGAGAGCGAGGCATGGCCTTTCTCCTCCATCCAGTTCTCCAGCCCAGCGATCATCTCCTGCACGATCTTGAAGCCATAGGTCATGGCCGCCGTGCAGACCTGCACGTTGCCGGCGCCGAGCGCCATGAATTCGGCGGCATCCCGCCAGGTGGTGATGCCGCCGATGCCGGAAATCGGCAGACCGTGCGTTTCCGGATCGCGTGCGATCTCGGCCACCATGTTCATGGCGATCGGCTTGACCGCCGGGCCGCAATAGCCGCCATGCGAGCCCTTGCCGTCGATGGTCGGCTGCGGCGCGAAACTGTCGAGATCGACGCCGGTGATCGAATTGATGGTGTTGATCAGCGACACCGCGTCGGTGCCGCCGGCCTTGGCCGCGCGGGCCGGCTTGCGGATGTCGGTGATGTTCGGCGTCAGCTTGGTGATAACCGGCATGCGCGTGTACTGCTTGCACCAGCGCACCACCATCTCGATATATTCCGGCACCTGGCCGACTGCCGAGCCCATGCCGCGCTCGCTCATGCCGTGCGGGCAGCCGAAATTGAGCTCGATGCCGTCGGCGCCGGTCTCCTCGACCAAGGGCAGGATCGCCTTCCAGCTCTCCTCCTCGCACGGCACCATGATCGAGGCGACCAGCGCCCGATCCGGCCAGTTCATCTTCACCTGCTTCATCTCGCGCAAATTGGTCTGCAGGTCGCGGTCGGTGATCAGCTCGATGTTGTTCAGGCCGAGCAGACGTCGGTCGGCGCCCCAGATCGCGCCGTAGCGCGGGCCGTTGACGTTGACGACCGGCGGGCCTTCTTCGCCCAGCGTCTTCCACACCACGCCGCCCCAGCCGGCCTTGAAGGCGCGCTCGACATTGTAGGCCTTGTCGGTCGGCGGCGCCGAAGCCAGCCAGAACGGGTTGGGCGACTTGATGCCGACGAAGGTGTTACGGATGTCTGCCATGCTCATGCCCTCCCGTTAGAGGTCAGTGCCCGGTGGATGGATTCGGCGGCGTCGCGACCCTGCGCCACGGCCGAGACCGTCAGGTCGTCGCCGCCGAAGATGCAGTCGCCGCCGGCCCAGACTTTTGTGAGCGAGGTGCGGCCTTCCGCGTCGACCTTGATGCGGCCGCCCTCGAGCTCGATCGAGGCAACGCTGCCGTTGAGCACCGCTGGCGCAAAACTCTGGCCGATCGCCTTGAACACCTGATCGGCGGCAAGCGTCAGCCGTTCGCCGGTGCCGGCGAGCTTGTCGCCATTGATCGCGGTATATTCGAGCTCGATGGCCGACACCTTACCGTTCTCGGCAATGACGCGCTTCGGCTGCAGCCAGTGGCGGATGGTGACGCCGTTGGCGGCGGCGAGATCCTGCTCGAAGCCGGAGGCGTTCATGTGCTCCTGCCCGCGCCGGTAGCAGATCGTCACCTCTTCGGCGCCGAGCAGCTTCGACTGAACGGCAGCGTCGATCGCCGTCATGCCGCCGCCGATGACGACGACCCGCCGGCCGACCGGCAGGCTGCCAAGATCGCTTGCCTGCCTGAGCTCGGCGATGAACTCGACGGCGTTGGCGACACCGTCCGCATCCTCGCCATCGGCGCTGAGCGCATTGATGCCGCCAAGCCCGAGGCCGAGGAACACCGCGTCGTAGTTGCGGATCAGGTCGGAGAGCTGGAAATCGCGGCCGAGCGCCTTGCCGTTCTGGATGTCGATGCCGCCGATCGAGGTGACATAGTCGACCTCGGCCTGGGCGAAATCGTCGACGCTCTTGTAAGCCGCGATGCCATATTCGTTGAGGCCCCCGGCTTTCGGCCGCGCCTCGAGGATGGTGACGTCATGACCGTGGCGGGCAAGACGATGCGCCGCCGCGAGACCCGAAGGCCCGGCGCCGACCACCGCGACCGTCTTTCCGGTCGGCTCGGCGCGCTTGTAGAACTGCTTGTTCTCGTCCATTGCGACGTCGGTGGCGTAGCGCTGCAGCCGGCCGATCTGCACCGGCTTGCCCTCGGCGACCTCGCGCACGCAGACCTCTTCGCACAGCGTCTCCGTCGGGCAGACGCGGGCGCACATGCCGCCAAGGATGTTCTGGTCGAAGATCGTCTTGGCCGAGCCCAGCGGATTGCCGGTCGCGATCTGCCGGATGAACATCGGAATGTCGATCGAGGTCGGGCAGGCATTCATGCACGGCGCGTCGTAGCAGAAGTAGCAGCGATCGGCCTCGACCAGCGCCTCGTGATGGTCGAGCGGCGGATGCAGATCGGAAAAATTGTCAGCATATTGCTCGGCCGACAACCGGCCGCCGGCAATGCCTTCGATGAAATGACCAGTCGCCATTCCAGTTCCCCTTGTTGTCGTTTTGGGGAAGGCTAGCACGTTTTATTTTTTTATCAATTGGTCAATTTTCGGGCAAGTCGCTGTATTGCTTGCATAAAAACATGATAATTGCAGTCATGTTACAGCCATCACAGGGACAGCGGCCGGCTCAGCGCTTTCAATCCTGGAAGGATGGATCGACCTGAGCTCGTCGGCGACGAGTTCCTGCAGCGGCCACAGATTGCGGTCATGGATGCCGAATTCTTCAAGGTGACTGACGGTGTTGTAGAGATACTCGGCGCCGGAACCGACATGGCCGCAGGCACGCGCCAGCACCCACGCCACCTTCTCCAGCGGCTGCCCTAGCGACGTGCCCCTGCCGGTCACGCCGACCCAGAAGCCCAGCGCCCGCAGCGATCCTTGCGCCGTGCGCACCGGAACCCAGCGGACCGAGCTGATGCTTTCATGGTCGTCGATCTCGCGCCGCAACAGTCTTTCGATCTAGGCGGGCTTCTCGCCATCCGGCAGGCGATAGATGACACCGTCGCAGCGCCCGCCGCGTTCGAGCGCCATCATCAGCCCCGGCTGCGCAGCGCTGCCTCTCCAGCGCACCAGATCAAGGCAGAAGGAGCGATGCCAGCCATAGGCCGAGGCTCGCCGTTGCTCGACGGATTCGAAGGCCGGCTTCCAGATCAGCGAGCCATAGGCGAACACCCAGAGCGGCCCCTCGTCGGCTTCGCCTGACAGGCGCAAGGCAAGCGCCCGGAAGTCGTTGTCGCTCAGTTGCGTCCAGGCTCCGCTCGGACCGGGATCGACCTCCTCCCGGTGGCACAGAGCGACAAGCTCAGGCGTGAGCGACATTCGACGCAACGGAAAACACAGCCCCTCTTTGACCGCAGCAAAGTCGAAATCGCATGACGCGCAAGATCATGGTCCCCAGCGCCTTGCCGTCCTCGATTTCTGGTCCAGATGTCGGATTTCTGTCGCCGAGATCGTCCTAGGATGGATCGAACCGCGATCGCTGCCTGAACCGGTGAGGAGACCGACCATGCCGAATTCCCCCCAACCTTTCTTCTGGTACGAACTGATGACCACCGACCTCGACGCCGCCGAGGCCTTTTACACCGCCGTTGTCGGCTGGAGGGCCGAGCCCTTCGACAAGGCGCCGGGCATGCCCCGCTACATCGTGATGAACTCCAGCGTGCGCGGCGTCGGCGGGCTGATGACGATCCCGGAAGACGCCGCCAAGATGGGCATGCCGCCAGCCTGGCTCGGCTACATCTACACCAAGGACGTCGATGCCTCGACGAAGGCGTTGCAGGAGGCAGGAGGCGCCGTCCACCGCGCGCCCGATGACATTCCGGGCGTCGGCCGCTTCGCCGTCGTCGCCGATCCGCAGGGCGCGACCTTCATGTTCCTGCAGCCCAACCAGCCCGAACAGCCGCCGGTGCCCGCGACCACGCCTGGCCATGTCGGCTGGCATGAGCTCTACACCTCGGACTGGAAGGCCGCCTTCGACTTCTATTCCGGCCAGTTCGGCTGGGAAAGCGCCGGCCAGTTCGACATGGGCGAGATGGGCATCTACCAGACCTTCGGCGCCGGCCCTGAATCCGGCGGCGGCATGATGAACAAGCCGCCGCAAATACCGGTCCCGGTCTGGCTGTTCTATTTCAACGTCGACGCCATCGATGCCGCCGCCAAGCGTGTCGCCGACAATGGCGGCAAGGTGCTGATGGGACCGATGGAGGTGCCGAGCGCGCAATGGGTCGTCCAATGCCAGGACCCGCAAGGCGCGCATTTCGCGCTGCTGGCCTCCGTGCGGTAGCAACTGCCAATTTTCCATCATGGGGGTCGAGGAGCGGTCCGCGCAGCGGACGGGAAGCCACTTGCTTGCTTTCCGAACGACCAAGGCCGGCACGACAGCGGAGCGCGCTGTCCTGCCGGCCTTGTGCACCTCTTAGGCGTCACTCCGGCGTCAGTACCGCCACTTTGAGATCGGCCTTCTTGGCGCCGCTGAGCTGCACGGTGGCCGGACCGGCGGACAGCTTGAAGCGCACGCTCTTGCGAATTCCCGGGCAGGTCTTCACGCCGCTGAAAGCCGTCGACTTCACGGCATGGCCGTCCTGCACGATATCGATCCAGGCATCATCGGACAGGCTGAACTGGAGCTCGCCTTCAGGTGGTACGGTCACGCTTGCCGTGGCGCCGAACGTGCCGGCTGGCGGTGCGCGTTCCGGCGGCACTTCAAAGCTGATCGTGTCGACCGCCGCGAGTGTGAAATCCATCGCTTGCCCGACCGCCAGGGCAGCGCCGGACTGCGCGGCCGACGCTGACGGAAACAGGGCCTGCTCGCGTGCCACCGGCCATTTGAATGCATCACAACCGGCGTCGCCGGCCATGGCGAAACTCGTGCCTGCAAGGATTGCGAATAGGCTGATGACGACTTTTTTCATGGCAAAGGCAACCCTCATGGTTTGGTGTCTCTACATACCAATACAACCATAAGGACATGAATGCAACCATAGAGAGAAAAGATTAGGGGACCAGACTGGAACGATTTCCAATCACCGATTGTTGATGGCAGGCCAGGGGAAGTGAGTGGTCCATTACCGGACGATAATTTATGGCCGGTCCGGACGGGTAAAATGGAGTTTTAGATGAAGCTTTTCGAAGGCCTTGCCCAATACCGGCCGCAGGCGCTGGGCGTGCTGCGCATCGTGACGGCGCTGCAATTCATCGAGCACGGCACTCAGAAACTGTTCAATTTTCCCGTCGGCGAGCACGCCGGCGCCTTGACCGGTCTGCCGCTGGCGGCCGGCATCCTGGAATTCGCCGGTGGCATCCTGCTGGTGCTCGGGCTCTTCACCCGCCCGGTGGCGTTCCTGCTCTGCGGCGAGATGGCGATCGCCTATTTCATGGCGCACATGCCGCGCGACTTCTTCCCGGTCAACAATGGCGGCGATTCAGCGATCTCGTTCTGCTTCATCTTCCTCTATCTGATCTTTGCCGGCCCCGGCGCCTTCGCGCTCGACAACCGTCGCAGCGCTTGACCTTCGAGCGGATGCGCGCCTGGTTTCAGGCGCGCATCCGCTCGAAATTGGCGTCGAACAGAGGCGCCGGTTGGACCCGTGCCGGATGGCGCTTGCCGAGTATTTCGATCTCGAAGCCGTCCGGCCTGTCGGCGATCTCCTTCGGCACATAACCTATCGCGACCGATTTCTTCGAATGATGAGCGTAGCCGCCTGAGGTGACCCAGCCGCGCACGGCGCCGTCATGCCAGATCGCCTCGTCGCCAATGACATCGGCGTCGGTGGCCTCGACGATGAAGGCGCGCAGCCTGAGCTTGCCGCCTTGCTTGCGCTCGGCAAGCACCGCTTGCTTGCCGATGAAGTCGGCTTCCTTGCCATAGGCGACAAAACGGTCGAGCCCGGCCTCCAGCGGCCCATAGATCGGCCGGTATTCGCGCGCCCATGAGCCGAAGTTCTTCTCAAGCCTGAGCGCATTGAGCGCGCGCGAGCCAAACAGGCCGATGCCGAATTCCTCGCCTGCCTTGATCAGCGCCTGGTAAGCGGCGCGCTGATATTCCGGCGCCACCCAGATCTCGTAGCCGAGATCGCCGGTATAGCTGACGCGGCCGACCAGGCAGGGCGCCATGCCGATATCCATCCTGGCGACAGCCATGAAGGGGAATGCCGGGTTGGAGACATCGGCGCGGGTGACCTTGGCCAGCACCTCCCTCGCCTTCGGCCCGGCGATGGCGAGGCCTGTGAGTTTCTGCCCCAGCGCCTCGATGCGGACCGAGCCGTCCTCGGGCAGACGCGCCTCGAACCAACGCATGTGATATTGCTCCGCTACGCCGGAGCCGGCGATGAACCATTCGCCCTCTCCGACATTGGCGAGCGTGAAGTCGCCGATCAGCTTGCCGTCTTCCTTCAGCATCGGCGCCAGCGTCATGCGGCCGGGCTTGGGGAGCTTGCAGGCGAGCATGCGGTCGAGCCAGGCTGCCGCCCCCTCGCCCGTCACCTTGTATTTGGCGAAGCTTGAAATCTCCGACAGGCCGACGCCGTTGCGAACGGCGGCAACCTCCTTCGCGACATGATCGAAGTCGGTCGAACGCCGCCACGAGAACTCGTCCCTGACGCCTTCGGGCGCATACCAGAGCGGCACTTCCAGCCCATAGGCCACGCCCCACTGGGCGCCCTTGGCGGACAATGTGTCGTAGACCGGCGTCGTCTTCAGCGGCCGTCCAGCCGGCAGCTCCTCGTTGGGAAAGCGGATGGAGAAGCGCCGGGAATAATTCTCGCGCACTTTGGCGTTGGTATAGGCCATCGTCGCCCAGTCGCCGTAGCGCGCCACGTCCATCGCCCAGATGTCGGCGCCTGGGTCGCCCTCGATCATCCAGTTGGAGAGCGCCAGCCCAACGCCGCCGCCTTGCGAAAACCCTGCCATGACGCCGCAGGCGACCCAGAAGCCCGGCAGACCGCGCACCGGACCGACCAGCGGATTCCCGTCCGGCGCGAAGGTGAAGGGGCCGTTGATGATCTGCTTGATGCCGGCCTTCTGGAAGGCCGGGAAATGGCGGAAGCCGACCTCCAACGACGGCGCGATGCGGTCGATGTCCGGCTCCAGCAGTTCATGGCCGAAATTCCAAGGCGTCTGGAACTCGGACCAGACCTTGTTGGCCTTCTCATAGGTACCCATCAGCATGCCGCCGCGTTCCTGGCGGAGATAAAGCTCGCCGTCGAAGTCGACCGCATGGATGATCTCGGTGCCGGTCTTCTTGTTCCAGTCGGCGACCTCCGGCATGTCCTCGGTGATCAGGTACATGTGCTCCATGGCGAGCACCGGTAGCTCCAGCCCGACCATGCGGCCGACTTCGCGTGCCCAGAGCCCGCCGGCATTGACGACATGCTCGGTCACCACCTCGCCCTTGTTGGTGATGACGCGCCACAGGCCGTCCGGCCGGCGCACGATGTCCTCGACCTTGGTGAAGCGCTCCGCTTCCGCGCCCAATTTCCGCGCGGCCTTGGCATAGGCATGCGTGACGCCCGACGGATCGAGATGGCCGTCCTCCTTGTTGCGCACCGCGCCGACAAATTGTTTTGGGTCGATGAGCGGCATCAGCTCGGCCGCTTCCCTGGGCGAGATCACTTCGAGGTCGATGCCGAGATAGCGGCCCTTGGAGACCACGCCGCGCAGCCAGTCGAGCCGCGCCTCGGTTGCCGCCAACAAGACGCCGCCGGTCAGATGCACGCCCGTCGCCTGGCCGGAAAGCTCCTCGATCTCCTTGTAGAGCGAGATCGTGTATTTCTGCAGCTTGGCGACGTTGGGATCGCCGTTGATGGTGTGCATGCCGCCGGCCGCATGCCAGGTCGAGCCCGAGGTCAGCTCATCGCGCTCCAAAAGCACGACGTCGGTCCAGCCGTGGCGGGCAAGATGGAACAGCACCGAGCATCCGACGACACCGCCGCCGATGACCACGACCTTTGCATGCGACTTCATGGGTTCTTCTCGTTATTTCAGTGAGTTGAGAGATTGAAATGAATCAGATTGGCAAGCTGTTCCTTCACGGCTCGCCCTGCCCGATCGCTTCCTTGCGGCGCGCGATATAGGCTTCGAGCGCCTCGCGCACGCCAGGATCCATGGCCGGCTGGACATATTCCACCAGCGCCTTCTTCCACAGCCGCGTCGCACGCGCCGTCGTGTCCAGCGCGCCGGCCTCCTGCCAGGCTTCGTAATTCTGCCAGTTGGAAAGCATCGGCTGATAAAAGGCGGTGGCGTAGCGCTCCAGCGTATGCGGCGAGCCGAAGAAGTGGCCGCCGGTCGGCACGGCGCCCAGCGCCTCGACGGCCAGTTCGCCTTCATCGACCACGATCGGCCGCAGGAATTCCATCATGTGCTGCATCATCTCGACATCGATGATGAGCTTTTCGAACGAGGCTGTCAGCCCGCCCTCCTGCCAGCCGGCGGCGTGGTAGATGAGATTGCCGTGGCCGAGCACGGCGCCCCACAGCACCATCAGCGTCTCATAGGCGCCTTGCGCGTCGGCGGCGTTCGAGGCGGAGCCCGGCGTCGTGCGATATGGCAAATTATAGCGCCGCGCCAATTGCCCGGAGGCAATGTTGGCCTTGGTGTTTTCCGGCGTGCCGAAGGCCGGCGCGCCGGACTTCATGTCGACATTGGAGGTGAAGGCGCCATACATCACCGGCGCGCCTGGCCGAACCAGCTGCGTCAGCACAATGCCGAACAACGCCTCGGCATTCTGCTGCGCCAGCGCGCCGGCAAGCGTCACCGGGCTCATCGCTCCCATCAGCGTGAACGGCGTCACCGCCACCGACTGGCCGAACTCGGCCATGGTCATCAGCCCTTCGGCCATCATCTCGTCGAAGCGGCGCGGCGAGTTGACGGAAATGATTGTGGTGACGCCGGGATCCTGGCCGATCTGGTCGAGCGTCAAGCCACGCGCAATCGCCGTCATCTCGATGCCGTCAAGCGCCCTGCCCGGTCCGATCGCCGAGACATGGAAGCATTTGTCGGTTAGCGTCAGATTAGCGAAATAGGCGTCGAGATGGCGCGAGTTGGCCGGCAATTCGATCGGCGCGCAGACCTGGTTGCCCAGCATATGGATGCAGTTGAAATGTTGCGCCAGCCGGACGAGGTCTGAGTAGTCGGCGAGATTGCCGGCGCGGCGGCCGCGCTCCATATCGTGCACGTTGGGCGGTCCGGCGACCAGCGTGAAGTTGATGGTGTTGCCGCCGAGATGGATGGCACGGGCAGAGTTGCGTGGGGTGAGCGTGTAGCTGGCGCGCGTCGTCTTCAGCGCCTCATCGACCATGCCGCGGTCGAGGCGCACATTCATCGAGCTGTGATCGACTTTGGCGCCGGCGCGTTCGAACAGGGCGAGCGCCCTCTTGCTCATCACCTCGATGCCGAAATTTTCCAGGATATGCATCGACGCCTGATGAATGGCCTCGATCTGGTCGGCGGAAAGCACCGCCATCGGCGGGTAAGGATTCGTCACGCGCCTGAGCGGCAACTGCGGGATGGCGGACGGCCCCCGGTTGCTGGTTCGCTCGGCACCGCGTTTTCGTCTTGGTTCGGTCATGCGCGCATCAGAGCGCTGGCCGGGCGCGGTAGCTGTCAGGAATTCGCCATTTGCCGGCGTGATTTTAGCCACGGCGGCATTTTTTCAAATCGACGAAAAGATATACGACACATTCGGTCGAAATATCGATAGACCCATGATCGGCCTATCCCGGCCGGCGTTAAGGAAGCTCGAAAGACTCCTTTTATGATTTACGCCTATTCGTCTTCCGATGCGTAGGTCGAGTTTTAGTAAAATTGTCGCTGTCTCTGTGCTGCTGGCGCTTTCGGCCTGCGCGACGGCGCCCAGCCACATCAACAATGTCTGCGCCGTCTTCGACCAGAATGACGGCTGGTTCGACAACTGGCAGTCCGCCGCCGAGCGCACCGAGCAGAAATACGGCATTCCCGTCCCGGTGCTGATGGCGACGGTGCGCAAGGAATCCGGCTTCAAGAGCAATGCCCGGCCGCCACGCACCAAGCTGCTCGGCTTCATTCCGTGGAAGCATGTCTCCACCGCCGCGGGCTACTCGCAGGCGCTCGACGGCACCTGGTCGCAATATCAGATGGAGACCGGCAACTGGGCGGCGCGGCGCAGCCGCTTCGCCGACGCCATCGATTTCGTCGGCTGGTATCATTCCAAGACCGTCGACACTTTCGGCGTCGCTCGCAACGACACTTACAACCTCTATCTCGCTTATTATCTTGGCTGGTCGGCCTACGGCCGCGGCAATCGCGGTGACGCCGGCGTGCAGAACTACGCGCGCGCCACCGACCAGATGGCCAGCGACTACGCCACGCAGCTGCGGCAGTGCGGCAGCTGATGGCGGCGCGGAAGCGCGCTGCCCCTCAGAGCAATTCCAGGAAAAGTATGTAACGGTTTTCCGTCCGGAATTGCGTGAAACAAAGAGATAGAGTGGTTCGGCGTTTCCGTGGAACGGTCAACCACTCTAGTTCGGCTTCGGCTTGGGCTTCTTGCCGCTCGGACGCTTCGGCGGAGTACCGGCAAAGCCCGGCCCTGCGCCATGCGGCGCGTCATCCGGCACGCCCTCATGCGCCGCATGCTCCTTATCGAACTTGATGACCGGCTCCATCTTCGCCAGCACGTCGTCGGCAAGCCAGCACAGGCTCATATGGCCGTCGCCGAGATTCTTCACCGGCGGCACCTTCGTCTCGCAGAGATTGTCCGGCACCAGCTTCTTGTAGCCGCAGCGCGTCTGGAACGGGCAGCCGGTCGGCGGGTTCATCGCCGACGGGATGTCGCCCTCGAGCACGATGTGCTTCTTGACGACGCTGGTGTCGGCGATCGGAATCGCCGAGAGTAGCGCCTCCGTGTAGGGATGGTAAGGCGGCGAGAAGATCTGGTCCGTCGTGCCCTGCTCGACGATATAGCCGAGATACATGACGACGACGCGGTCGGCGATGTAGCGCACCACCGACAGGTCGTGGCTGATGAACAGCATCGTCGTCTTGTTCTTGCGCTGGATATCCATCAAGAGCTCGGTCACCGCCGCCTGCACCGAGACGTCGAGCGCCGAGACCGGCTCGTCGGCCACCACCACCTTGGCATCGCCGGCGAAGGCGCGCGCCACGCCGATGCGCTGCTTCTGCCCGCCTGAGAGTTGGCGCGGCTTGCGGGTCTCGAAGGCTCGCGGCAGCTTCACCAGGTCGAGCAGTTCCAGCATGCGCTTGCGCCGCTCGGCGACCGTCTTGCCGACTTTGAACTTCTCCAGCGTGCGGATGATCTGCGAGCCGACCGTGTGGCTGGGGTTCAGAGTGTCGAACGGGTTTTGGAACACCATCTGGATCGAAGACACGGTCTCGACATTGCGGCTCTCGATACCGGTCGACTGGATCTCCTTGTTGCCCAGCGTCACCGTGCCCGAGCTTGCGGTCTCGAGCCCCAGAAGCACCTTGGCAAGCGTCGACTTCCCGCAGCCGGACTCGCCGACGATCGCGACCGTCTCGGATTCGCGCGCGGTGAACGAAATCGTCTCGTTGGCCTTGACGACGCGGCCTTCGCTGGAACCGAATACCTCGCTGCCGCCGACCTTGTAGTACTTCTTGAGGGCTTCGATCTTGAGCACCGGCGCGCCGGGCTCGACCTTTTCGTTGACCTTCTTGGCGCCGGGCGGCAGCGCTTCCCAGTCGATCTCGTTGAAGCGCACGCAGCGCGAGAAATGGCCCTCATGCCCTTCGACGGCGATCATCGGGATTTCCGCCGCGTTGCAGACGCCTTCGACGAAATGGTGGCAGCGGGGGCCGAAATTGCACCCTTTCGGCCGCTCGTGCGGCAATGGCAACTGCCCGGGAATGGAAATCAGCGGCCGCGAATTCTTGTCGGCACCGGGCAGCGGGATCGAGCGGAACAGCCCTTGTGTATACGGGTGGCGCATCCGGTCGAAGACGTCCTCGATCTTGCCGGTCTCGACCGCCTCGCCGGAATACATCACCGTGATCTTGTCGCAGGTCTCGAGGATGAGGCCGAGATTGTGCGACACGAAGATCATCGAGGTGCCGAACTTTTCGCCGAGCCCCTTGACCAGTTCGACGATGCCGGCCTCGACGGTGACGTCGAGCGCCGTCGTCGGCTCGTCGAGCAGGAGCAGCGCCGGCTTCGACAACAGCGCCATGGCAATGACGATACGCTGCTGCTGGCCGCCGGAAAGCTGGTGCGGATAGGAGCGCATCATGCGCTCCGGATCGGGCAGCCTCACCGCGCGTACCATTTCGAGGGCGCGTTTGTAGGCCTCTTCCTTCGACACCTTGTCGTGGATCAGCGGCACTTCCATCAATTGCTGACCGACCTTCATCGCCGGATTGAGGCTCGCCATCGGCTCCTGGTAGATCATGGCGATCTTGTTGCCGCGGATGGCGCGAAGCTCCTCCTCGGACAATTCGCCCATATCCTTGCCCTGGAACTTGATCTTGCCGCCCACGATCTTTCCGATATTGGAGAGGTCGCGCATGATGCCGAGCGACACGGTCGACTTGCCGCAGCCGGATTCGCCGACGATGCCCATCGCCTCGCCGGGCATGACGGTGCAGGAAAAGTCCATCACCGCCGGGATCTCGCCCTTGCGCGTGAAGAAGGAGATCGAGAGATTCTCGATCTCGATGATCGGCCCATTGGTCGGCTTGGCTGGATTTCGAACTGCCTCGTTCATGGGTCGCTCCAATCCTTAGTTTCTTATTTTAGCATGATCTTGTCCGAAACCGGGTGCCACTTTTTGCTACGCTGACCTTCGGTTCGGGATCATGCTCCGGGCAATTAGGGTCCTCTGGGCAAGTAGGGCCTGGGACCCCGCCATCAATCCTTCATCGACTGTTCGCGCAGCGAATCCGCCAAGAGATTCAGCCCGAGCACGAACGACATCAGCGCGATCGTCGGCGGCAGCGCAGGATGGATGAAGGAGCGCAGCAGGCGGCTGGCATCCTTGATCGCAGTGCCCCAGTCGGGACTTTCCGGCGCCAGGCCCAGGCCGAAATAGCCGAGCGTGCCGAGCAGGATCGTCGTGTAACCGATGCGCAGGCAGGCATCGACAATCAGCGGTCCGCGCGCATTGGGCAGGATTTCCCAAAGCATGATGTACCAGGGCGACTCACCGCGCGTCTGCGCTGCGGCCACATAGTCGCGCGTCTTGATGTCCATAGTCAGCCCGCGCACGATGCGGAACACGCCGGGGCTGGAAGCGAACACCACCGCCACGAAAATGTTGAGCTGGTTCGGATCTATGTGGACGATCTTCAGCGGGTCGGCGTCGAAGACGAGCCCGGCATAGATCCAGCCGCCGACGACGAGCGTGATGCCAAGCAGGATATAGAGCCGGTCCGGCCGGTTCTTGAAACGCGTCCAGAACAGCACGCTGAAGAAAATGATCGGGAACAGGAAGAACAACCCTGCCATGGCATAGGGGATCGGTGTGTCCATGATCCCGGGCGTCACCAGCAGGTAGAACAGGAGGATGACCGGGAAAGCCAGCACTAGGTTGGCGAGGAACGATAGCAACGTGTCGATCTTGCCGCCATAGTAGCCCGCCGGCAGGCCCAGCGTGATGCCGACCATCAGCGCGAAACCGGTCGCCGCCGGCGCGATGATCAGCACGATCTGGCTGCCATAAACCATGCGCGAGAAGACATCGCGCGCCAGCTTGTCGCCGCCGAAATAGTAGACGAGCTTCGATGTCGGCTCGATCGCGCCCGGCAGCGTGTCCTTCATGATCGACACTTGCGCCAGCGGATCGAAAGGCGAGATGGTCGAGGCGAAGATCGCCGTGAACAGCCAGAACAGGCAGATGCCGACGCCGGCAATGCCGACGCCGCTGTCGAAGAGCTGGCCGTAGAGGGCGAGCTTCTTCTTGTAGGCAAAGCTAACGCCCATCACCAGGACGAGCGCGATCCACACCGGCCAGAAACGCTCAAGCACACCGAGCACGACGTCGAAGGCGCTGATAAATTCGGTCTGCATCCGCCCTGCCCCCTATTGAACCCTGATACGCGGATTGAGAAACGCGTAGCCGACATCGGAGATGAGCTGCGTGATCAGCACGATGAACACCGAAACCAGCGAGCAGCCAAGCAAAAGGTCGATGTCGTTGTTTCCGGCGGCTTCGACCAGGGTGTAGCCGAACCCCTGATAGCGGAACATCACCTCGACGATGACGACGCCGGTCAGCAGCCACGGGAACTGCAGCATGATGACGGTGAACGGCGCGATCAGCGCGTTGCGCAGCGCATGCTTGACGACAACGCTGCCGAAGGAGAGGCCCTTCAGGCGCGCGGTGCGGATATATTGCTGCGTCATCACCTCGACCATCGAGGCTCGTGTCATGCGCGCGATATAGCCGGTGCCGTAGATGGCCAGCGTCATCACCGGAAGCGTGAAATTGTAGAAGGTGAGGCCTTGGCTCGCCGAGGCCGCCGAGCCGTTCAGCCAGCCGAGCCACGAGGCGAAGATGACGGTGAAGATGACGCCCGACACGTATTCGGGCGTCGCCGTCGAGGCGATCGAGGCGACCGACAGGGTCCGGTCGGTGCGCGAGCCTTCGCGCATGCCGGCAAGGATGCCGATGAGCAGCGAGATCGGCACCATCACCGCCAGCACCCAGAACATCAAAAGCCCCGTGGCGCCAAGCGCCGGAAAAAGCTTGGCCGCGACCGTCGTCTTGAACTTGGTCGAGCAGCCGAAATCACCCTGCAGGACACCCGAGAATTTCGGCTCGACCGGATCGTTGCAAAAAGAGAAGCGCTGCGCCGGCTTGCCCGTCGCCGGATCGATGATCGGCTGCTTGGGCAAGACACCTAGCCACTGCCCGTAGCGAACGAAGAAATTCTGGCGGTAGCCGTGGTTGACCAGCCAGTCCTCTAGCTGCTCGGCCGACGTATGCATTTCGGTCTGGCTGATCGCCAGCTTCTTCAGGTTCGGGTTGAGATTGATCAGAAAGAAGACGACCAACGTCAGGCACAGCATCGTCAATGCCATCGTGCCAAGACGCCTGAGGATGAAAGAAAGCATGGCGGCCCCTGCCGGTCTGGTTGGGGTTGGAGCCTGTCTGGAAACCAATCTGGCCGCCAGCGGCCAGGTTGCCTGTCAAACGGACCCTCGAATGCGATCAACCCTGTTTTTTCGTTGCATGCCGTTGCCGGAAAAGCCCACGCCCTTTGCGGCATCGGCTTCCGGTTCCGGCATTGTGCGGGGATTGAGGGGAAGGGGCAAGGCCCTTCCCCCACGGTTCGATCACGCCTGGTCGAGCCAGACCTTGCCGTAATCGCGCTCGAAGGTCGGGTGCATTTTGTAGTTCTGCACCGCTTTGACCGAGTGGCTGTAGAGCTTGCGCCAGTAAGGCTGGATGATGATGCCGGAATCCTGCAGGATCTGCTCGATGTCCTTCATCATCTCCTTGCGCTTGGCGGCGTCGGCGACGGCCAGCGCGGCGTTGAGCTTGGCGTCCCAATCGGGGTTCGACCACGCCGTCTCGTTCCAGGCCTCGCCGGAGCGGTAGCCGATCGCGAGCACCTGGACGCCAAGCGGACGCATGTTCCAGTTGGTCATGGACAGAGGATATTTGGTCCAGTCGTTCCAGAAGGTCGAGCCCGGCAGCACCGTGCGCTTCACCTTGATGCCGGCGTCGCGCATCTGCGCGGCGATCGCATCGCCGGTGTTCTTGTGCCAATCCTCGTCGACTGTGATCAGCTCATGCTCGAAGTCGGCCTTGCCGGCTTCCGCCAGCAGGGCCTTTGCCTTAGCGGGATCGCGCTTGATCTTCGGCAGTTCGAAATATTCCGGATGGATCTGGCACACGTGATGGTTCTCGGCCACCGTGCCGGCATTGCCGTAGCCAAGTTGCAGGACGACATTGTTGTCGACCGCGAGCTGCAGCGCGTTGCGGACCTTCTGGTTGTCATACGGCTTGTTGTTGACATTGGTGCGGCACACGATCGTCGAGGCCGTCACCACTTCCGACTTCACAAGGTCCATACCGTCGAGGATCGTCACATAGTCGGCCGACGTTTCGAAGTTGGTGTGGACTTCGCCAGCCTCGAAGGCGCTGACCATGGCACCCGGGTCGGTGCCGTAGTCGATGAACTCGATGCCGTCGAGGAATACCTCACCGTCCCACCATTTGTTGTCCTCGCGGCGCTTGTAGACCACTTTCTGGCCGACATCGTAGGAGACGAGCTCGAAGGGACCGGTGCCGATCGGGCAGGCTTTGAAATCGCCGCCCTTCTCGTCGAAGCTCTTGTGGACGATCAGGCCCGGGTAGTCGCACATGTTCGGGATCAGCGCGATGTCGGGCTTGCCGAGCTTGAGCTTGATGGTCATGTCGTCGACCTTGGTGACGGCGCTCTCGTCCAGCTTGTCGTCTTTGACCAAGGTGCCAAGACGACCGGGCATCGAATTGCCTTCGGCCTTCTTGTCGGCCCAGCGCTTGAGGTTGAAGATGACGTCATCGGCGGTAAAGGCATCGCCGTTCGACCAGGTCACGCCCTTGCGCACATGCAGGGTGTATTCGGTGGCGTCATCATTCACGTCCCAGCTTTCCAGCAGATAGGGGCGGAACGTGTATTCGGTTGTGTACTTGACCAGCGGCTCGAGCGCCTGGCGCTCGGCATTGGCGATTTCCGACCAGTCGGCCTTGCGCGGATCCTTCGGGTCCTTGATCCACTGCGCGACCTTCAGCGTGCCGCCCTTCTTGCCCTGCACGTCCTCGGCTCTCGCCGGGGTCGGATCAGCGAGGCCGAGCAGGCCATAGGCCATCGCCGTGGACGCCCCGAAGACGCTGGCCAAAGCCAGGAATTCGCGACGGTCGACCTTTCCTGCCTTGGCTTCTTCGGCCAGGGCTAGGATGTGGTCCGGAACGCGGTCACCGTTACTTTTATAGATTGCCATGACTAACTCCCATTGTTTGGCTTTCCGCCTTTTAACATTCCGCATCCAGACCGTGATGTCAAAAGACGGTGTGGAGTGGGAACATGCTAGGGAATGTGCAACTTTGGAATGAGGCCGGTTGGCGTGATAGCGACAGGCTTGACGCAAATTTGTTAGTGCACCGCACATTTCCCAAAAAATCGGCGGGGCGATTAAATCAAGACATTCTAGGCGGATAAGGGCTTCGCGCGCGCGGCAAAAGTCCTCTTGCGCCCGCTGAGGCGAGCACCGCACCGTCAATATTCGCGTTCGTAAAAGACACCGCCCTTGGCTTCGCCCGCGTCGTTGGCCTCGCCGCGCAGCTTCACGCCGCGCCCGACATTGAGGTCGATCGTCGCCTTGCCGGAGCCCGGTTTGTCGCCCTTCTGGATCGTCACATAGGTGCGGTCGTTGAGGTATTTGCCGGCCGAAACCGCGGTGCCGCCCTTCTCGTCCGTCGTCACATCGAGATCGTCGACGCCGATCGCGCTGCGCAGATTGTCGAGCAGCGAGGTCGTGCCGCCGGCGCCGGCCAATTGCGCGGCCGCATCGGCAAGCTGGGCGATTTGCAGCGGCGACAGATTCGACATCGAGCGGCCGAAGATCAGTTGCGCCAGCACCTCGTCTTCGGGCAGCGCCGGCACGGAGGAAAAGTTGAACTTGGGATTGGTCGCTTCTCCGGAGACGACAATGGTGACGGTGGCGCTGCTGGTCGTCGTCGTCGCCGTCAGGTTGAGATAGGGCACCAGCGAACCCTGGAACCCGACCGTGCCCTCGGTAAAGGTCAGCCGCTTGGCGAGGATCGTCAGCCGTCCGCGCTGCAAGGTGAAGGTGCCGACGGCCTGCGGCGCGGATGCCGGACCGGTCAGCTTCAGCGAGCCGCCGAGCTCGGCGTCGACGCCCCTGCCCTGGATGAAGATCTGGTTCGGCGCGTTTACCGTCACGTCGAGGACAAGGCCGCTGCCGCTGTTACCGCTGCCGCTGGATGTCGGCGGGTTCAGCGCCCTGTCCTGCGCGCGAACCGCGCGCGGCGCGTTCTTGTGCTTCACATCCAACGCCGAGAGCGACCCCGGCAGCTTTTCCGGCACGGTGATGACCGTCTTCGCCAGATTGATGGTGCCGGCGATCACCGGCGCCGACACGAGCGGCCCCTTGATGGTCAGGTCGCCGCCGAGGTTGGCGGTCACCACCCTGCCGTCGGTATAGCGACCATCGGTAAGCTTGATCGACAGGTCGGCCGGAAAACCCTGCGCCGGCGTGATGCCGACGGTGCCGCTGGCCGAAAGGCTGCCGCGCGTCGACAACGTGCCGGTCAGTCGGTTGATCCTGGCGACGCCGCCACCGATCGAGACGTCGGCCGCGATATCGTTGACCGCAAGCCCGGAACGCGCGTCGATGAGGCGTGCGCCGGACGTCGTGACTTTGCCGCTTATCACCGGCGCGGATGCAGGACCGCGCACCTGCACATCGACATTGGCGGTGCCGTTGAGCGCAAGGCCTTGCGCGGCGAGTTTCGAGGCAAGGAAGGAGAACGGCACCTTGCCGTTGAAGTCGAGCGCCAGGGTCGGCGTACCCGCTGTCGTCACCGTGCCGCCACCCTTGAGACCTAGGCCGGCGCCGTCGCTGATATTGGCGTCGAAGGCGAGCTTGTTGCCGGCAAAGGTTCCCGACGACGATACATTCATGCCGCCGAGGCCGGCGCCGCGCGTCTGCGAGGTCTGTACGCCGGAAGCGTCGACCTTGAAGGCGACCGCCGGCGTGGCCGACGCGCCGGATACCTTCACAGTGCCGGAGATCGAACCTGCCGCATCGAGGCCGGCCGAGAAACTGTTGGCGAGCGAGACCGGCACCCTGGCCAGATTGGCGTTGATGTCGAGCGTCTGTGCGACCTTGCCCGTCACCGTCGCCGTGCCGCCGCCAAGATTGAGCACCAGCCGGTCGAGCGTCGTCGCGCCGTTGGCAATGGTCACCGTCGAGGCCTGCGCGATCGCCACCTTGATCCCTTGCGCCGTCGCCTGGCCCGACGCGAGCTCGATGGTCGTCGTGCCGTTCGCCACTTTCACCCGGCCGGCCGCCTTCGCCGGAATGTTCTTGACCGTGGCGCCGCCGGAGAAGCCGGTCCAATCGCCGTCGCGCTTCAGGTCGACATCGATGCCGGTGACGGCAGTGCCGCCTGAAGTCACGCTTTCGGCGCGAACCTTGCCGGAGATGACAGGTGCGGCAAGATAATTGGCGATCTGCGCATCGATGGCGACGTTCTTGGCGGAAACGTCGCCGCGCCTGATCGCAGCCGTGCTTGCCTTGATGGCGACGTTCGACCCATTTCCCGCTTTCGAGAATGCGATCGTGCCACGCACGTCGCCTTCCGCTTTTTCCAGCGCAAGTGCGGCCAGTGGCCCGATATCGGGCAGGTCGAGCGACACTGTGCCCACCGGCACGAAGGCCTCGTCCAACGCGAGATCGCCGGAAATCTTGTTCGATCCCAGCGACAGCAAAAGCCCGTTGATCGCGCTCTTGCCGCCGGTGGTGGCGAGCACGGCATTGCCCTGCAGCGGCTGCCCGGCGACATTGCCCGTCAGTTGCACATTAGCCGCCGGATTGGCGGCATCCGCCTTGCCGGTCGCGGTCAGCTTCAGCCCGGTGATTTCGCGCGCCGCCACCGAAAGCCGGTCGCTGTCGACCGTCAGCGACAGATCGGGCCCCATGATCGGACCTTGCGCATTCAGGGCAAAAGCGATGGCGCCCTTGGCGTCTTTCGACAGCAGCGAAACGTCGCTCAATGCGCCTCTGACATCGGCGGCGACCTTGCCGTCGGCAAGGCTCGCCTGTCCGTCGGCGCTCAGCGCGCCCGAATTCAGCTTCAAGCCGTTGACATTGACATTGCCATTCGCATCGCGCTTCAGCCCGGCGCTCAACTGCGCCCTCTCGCCAAGCATGCCACGCACCGCCGCTGGCAGTGCGGACGAAGCAACTTCGGCTTTCAGATTGAGGTCGACGGCACCGTCACCCAGGGATATCCGGCCAGCGACCTGGCTATTGAGCGCATCGCTCTTGAACGAGCCGCTGTTGACGGCGACGGCGTCGGTCGTGAGCCGACCATTGACCTCGGCCGTGACCTTGCCTGCGATCAGCGGCGCGATCATGGGATTGTCGAGGCCTATTCTGTCCACCGAGACCGTGCCGGAAACCGGACCTGCCCGGCCCTTGAGGTCGAACGCATCCGAATGCAGCACCAGCGCCAGACCGTCCACCTTCGCCTGGCTGGCGGCAATGGAAGGTAGTATCGCGGACACATCCAGCCGCGCTTGGGTGCTTTCGCCTGCCATCCTTGCTGACAACGACTGGACCTTGACCTTGACCGGGCTCTCGGCACTGCCGAGTGTCAGCGGCAGACTGGGTCCGGATGAGGTGAGGTCAAGGGAAAAGTCGCTGGCGCCATTGGGATTGATGGTGCCGGCAGCCCTGCCCGAAATCCCGTCACCAGAAAGCGTGGCGTGGTCCAATGCTACACCGCTCCCCAGCGTATAGCTGCCGGCGGCATCGAGATTGAGCGGCCCGAGCCCCGCCTGACGCGTCTGGCTGGTCTCGGCGCCGGCGAGCTTGGCGTTGAACTGAACATCGGGGTTGGACGAAGGACCCGTGACATGCGCCGTGCCTTCCAGCGTTCCGGCTGCGTCGAGGCCGGGCACGAGATCATTGGCGAGCGCCGCCGGCAGGCTGGCGAAATTGGCCGTAAGGTCGAGTGTCTGGCCAGCGCTGCCGGAAACCGTCGCCGTGCCGCCACCGAGATTGAGCGCGAGCTTTTCGACGCTGGTGACGCCGTTCGCGATTGCGAGGCTCGAAGGCTCGGCGATCGCCGCCTTGATGCCGCGCACGGTCGCTTCGCCGGACGCGATCTCGACGCTGGTCTTGCCGTTGGCAATCTTCACGCGACCGGTTGCGGTGGCCGGAATGCCCGACGCCGTCGCGCCGCCGGAAAAATTGGTCCAGTCGCCGTCGCGCTTCAAATCGATGCCGATGCCGCTGATCACCGTGCTGCCGGAAGTCACGCTGTCGGCCTTGATTGTGCCCGAGATCGCCGGACCCTTGAGGTAGTTGGCGATCAGCGCGTCGACGGTGATCGTCTTTGCCGCCAGCTCGCCGCGCGCGATCGAGGTGCTTGCCGCATTGATGGTGACGTTCGGCGCCTCGCCATCCTTGGCGAAGGCGATCGTGCCGTTGATGTCGCCGGTCGCCGCCTGACCGCCGAGCGCCGCCAGCGGCGCGATATCGGGAACGGCCAGCGTCAGCGTACCGAGCGGCAGGAACCGGTCGTCGAGCGCGAGATCGCCCGAAACCTTGTTGTCGCCGAGCGCAAGGCTAAGCCCCCTGATCGAGCGCTTGCCATCGGCGGTCACCAGCGAGGCTCTGATGTCGAGCGGCTGCTCCTCGGCGCTGCCGGTCAGCGAAACGTCGGCCGACGGGTTGGCGATGTCGGCCTTGCCCTTTGCCGAGAGCTTGATGTCCTTCACCGTGCGGCCGGCGGCCGTCAGGCTGGCGCTGTCGGCCGAGACCGAGAAATCCGGCGCCCAGCGCGGGCCGCTTGCGCTCAGCGCGAAATTGATCCCACCGGCGAGCGGCGTGCCCGCCAGCGACGACAGCGCCGATACATCGCCCAGCGTTCCCTTGAGGTTGGCCTGGATGTCGGAGCCTTGCGCGCTGGCGGTGCCGCTGGCGCTGAGCGAGCCGGAGGTGAGTTCCAGCTCATTGGCCGCGAAGGCGCCTTCCGGATCGCGGGTCGCGGTGGCCGAGAATTTCACCCGTTCGCCAAGCAGCGAGCTGATCTGCGGCGGCAGCGCCTTCGATACGGCGTCGGCGTTCATCTTCAGCGTCATCGAGAGATCGGCGAGCGAGACGCCGGCGGTCAGCGCGGCATTCAGCGCGTCGCTGCGCAGCGTGCCATGGTCGACGGTCACGGTCTCGCGGCTGATCGAACCGGAGAGATCGGCGGCGAGCTTGCCCGTCACCAGCGGCGCCAGCGTCGCCACGTCGGTCTTCAGGCCGGTGGCGGCGAGCTTGACGCTGACCGGGCCGCTGCGGTTTTCGACATCGAAGCCGTCGGAGTGGATTTCCCCCGTCACATTGTTGAGCTGCGTGCCGCCGACAGCGATCGAGGCCAACGAGGTGCCGATGTCGACCATCGGCGCCTTGCCATCGCCAAAGGCGCGCGCGGTCGCCTTCCCGACCGCGACCAGGATCGGCACCGCGCTGGTGCCGACATCGATGGTGACGGGCTTGTCCTTGGCGGAAAGCTCGACGGCAAGGTCGCTGGCACCCTTCGGGTCGACATTGCCGGTGGCCGTGCCGTGAACCGTGCCGCTCTCGATAGTGGCGCGCTCGATATCGACGCCGCCGGTCGTGGTCGCCGTCGCGGCCACGTCGAAGTTCGTCTTGCCGGCAAACAGCGACTTGAACTTCTCCGGCAGGAAGCGCTCGAATTCGCCGTCGCCCTTGGCTTCTACGTAGTGCCCCTTGTCGTTCAACTGATGCCGGCCGGTGAGCTGGGTGACGATCTGGCGGTCGACGACGAAGGTGCCGATGCCGCTCCAATTGGCGAGCGGCCCGGTTCCCGAAACGACGATATCGACGGGCGGCGCATCGGGGAGCTTGAGCAGGTTGGCGATGATGCCGCCGGCCGGCTCCGAGGCCTTGAGATCGAGGTCGAGCTTGTTGTCGGCCGGCGCGAAATGGACCTTGGCGTCGACATTGCCTTGCTTGCCGTCATGCCGGGCGACGTTGAGCACCGTGTCGATCGCCAGCGGCGACGGGTCGGCCTTGAGCGAGCCCTTGGCGGCAAGTTCCGCAATGCCGCTGCCGGCGAGTTCCTGCCCGAGCGCGATCTCGGGCAGGTCGATCTCCCTGACGTCGATCGAAACCGGCAGGCCGGTCGAGCCGCCTTGTGACGGCTGCTGGCTGGCTTGCGGCAACCGCGCCAGCTCGATGCGTTCGGCCGCGATGCGGTCGGCGTTGAAATTGCGCGACAAGAGCGCAGTGGGCGACCAGTCGAGCGCCACCTTGCGCGCCACCAGCCAGGGTCCGGCGCGATCCTCCAGCACGACATGGTCCAGCCGCAACGCGCCGGACCATATGCCTTCGATGCCGCTGACGGTGACCTTGCGATCCTCGGTAGAGGCCATTTTCGAGATCAGGCCGGTGAGATTTTGCCGGCCCCCTTCGGTCCCGGTCAGAACAACGAGCGCGCCGATCGCCACCACGAGCAGCAGGAGCAGCGTGTAAAGGCAGATGCGAAGGATGCGCCAGAATATCTTCATCGTCAGAACGCCTGACCGATACCGGCATAGATGCCGAAATGCGGATCGCTCGGATCGCGGTTGAGCGGCACGGCGGCATCGATGCGCAGCGGCCCGAATGGCGTAAGATAGCGCAAACCGACGCCGGCGCCGACCTTGACGTCCGAGAAATCCGGGAAGGATTTCGTCGAGACAGTGCCGGCATCGACGAAAGGCACGATGCCGATCGTGTCGGTGACGGCGATGCGCATCTCGACCGAAGTCTCGAAGAAGGACAGTCCGCCGATCGGCTGGCCGTCGATGTCCTTCGGGCCGATACCCTGATAGGCATAGCCGCGCACCGAGCCGCCGCCACCGGAATAGAAGCGCCGGTCGGCGGGCACGTTCTGCAGCCCGGTGCCGACGATAGAGCCGAGCACGGCGCGCTCCGCGAGCACGAATTTGCTGGCTGTATCGAGCGACTGGTAGGCGGAGCCTTCGCCCTTCAGCTTGAGGAAGGTCGAGCCGTTCAGGATATCGTAGCTCGGCTCGGCATAGGCGAGCGCGCGAAAACCCCTGGTCGGATTGAGCTTGTTGTCGCGGCTGTCATAGACATATTGCAGCGGAACGCTGGCGATCAGATAGGTGTGCTTGCCGAAGGCGTCGGTGATCCGCGAATAGTCGAGGGCGAATTCCGCCGAAACCCTCTGCTTCTTGTCGAGGTCGTAGGAGACGCCGATATTGCCCTTGACCGAGAAATGGTCATAGGCGTCGGGATGCTCGAACACCGTCTTGATGCCGGTGAAGAACTTCGATGTCGGTCCGAGCACGCCCGGCTTTTCGAACATGATGCCGGCATTGTAGTTGAGCGCGGAAATGCTGTTGCTGCCGATGCCGCTGATCGAACCGTCGATCCGCAGCTTCTCCGCCTGGCCGAACAAGTTGCGGTGGCCCCAATAGCCTTCCAGCCCCAGGCCTTCGGTATTCGAAAACGTGCCGCCGATGCCGAAAAAGCGCGGCTTGCGCTCGCTGACCTCAACGTCGATCGGGATATTGCCTTGGGCGTCGAGGCTGTCGCCTTCCTTGAAGGTCACGCTATTGAAGACCTCGAGCCCGAGCAGGCGATCGCGGGCATCGTCAATCTCTTGCGGCGAATATTGCCGGCCCCGCTTCAAGCCGGTCATGTATTCGGTGAAGTCACGGTCGACCTTCTCGGTGCCCTCGACCGTGGTGTCGCCGTAGCCGGCGACCGGACCGGCCGCCACCGTCAGCGTGACATCGAGGGTGGAGGTCGCGTGATCGGCGACGATCTCGCGGTCCGTCACCTTGGCTAGCGGCCTGCCCTCTTCCTTCAGAGCGCGTACGATCGCCGCTTCGGCCTTGAGCACCGCGCCCGATCCTGCATCGCCGCCGGCGATCAGGCCGAAATCGGCGCTTGCCAGGCCCGCGGCATCGCCTTTCAGCCTGATGTCGCCCAGCGTGAATTTCGGCCCGGCGGCGATGCTGACGACCACCGGGATGGGCTGCGGCCCCTTGAACTCGGCATCCGGCGGCAGTTCGTCTAGAGACTTGCCCTGGATGGTGATGGTGACCACGCCTTCGTAGCGAGCGTCGGCGTAAAGCGCGGCAACAAGCTGTTCGCGGTCGCTGCGCGCCTTGGCCATCAGGCCGAGCGACCCCGACACCGGATGCTCCTCGTCATTTTTAAGCGCCGAGGCATTCTCCAGTCTCTTGACCAGATCCTTGTCGGCGTCCGGCGCGTCGATGGTTACGGAATAGCGCAGCGGATCGACGATGTCGGCATCCTCGTCCTTGGATGAACCCCAAAGCTTGATGCCGAAAATCTCGAAGGCAGCCGCCGGGCGCGCTTCGCCGGCGAGCACGGTAGCGCAGACAAGCGCGAAAAGCAGGGCGCGCGGAAGCCCGCGCCCTGGAGCGATCCCTCCTGACATCTGCGTTTCATACGCCGGCATTAACACAACCTAGTCGACAAAACTAAAATTGGAATGAAGTTCTGAAACGCTCGTAAAGGGGCCACAATCCAATTGTCTGAAATAGACCGGGCTTGGAATTCACACCTTTTGCATCTTCGCAAGAAAGTGTGATCCATCTCATAGAGGTTCTGTCGAAATACCGGCCTTTGGCCGGCATGGAAACCGTTGGCAGGTTGAAAACCTGCCGCGTTCCGGCGTTGACAAGCCCGCTTGACGCTTGATCATGCCCGGACGCTGGCAGTGTCTGGAGGGTGATGTGGCAATGCGCGCGGCTCGTGGTCTCTCTTTCCTTCTGCTTCTCTTTTTCGCCCCTATTTTCCTCGCATCGAGCGGCGCGGCACTTGCGGCCGAAGCCCGGCGAATCGTGACGACGGACAATTCCGACTATTTCGGTTTCGACCTCAGGTCCGACCAGAATGTCAGCCTCGACCAATGCACGACGACATGCCTCGGCGACCCCGCCTGCCGCGCCTTCACCTACAACACCAAGGCCAAATGGTGCTTTCTCAAATCCGACTATAATCAGCTGAAACCCTTCAGCGGCGCCATTGCCGGCAAAGTCGCAAACGTCGATGGCGACCCCGATATCGGCGCGCCGCCGGCGCTTGCCTTCTTCCCCAACTGGATGGCCGACCAGGCCCAGCAGTTCCGCAACAAGCTGACCGATCCGGCCTATGACAAGCCGACCGAAGGGCTGGCAGCACTTCAGGCCGCGGCCGAGCAGGCGGCGCTGACTGGCGATCATCGTCTCGCCATGCAGAAATACCAGGCCGCCCTTTCCATCCTGCCGGACGACGGCGCGCTCTGGCTGGCGCTGGCGCGCGAGACGCTCGGCGTGCAGCCGGCTTCCAACACCTCCGAGCCCTCGACCTTGCCGGCAAACGTCACCTCGGCCGCTTTCAACGCCTACAAGCTGGTGCGTACCGCAAAGACCCGCGCCGAGGCGCTGGCGCTGCTTGGCGCCGGCCTCGACAAGCGCGACCTCTTCCGGCCGGCCATTCAGGCCTATGAGGCGAGCCTCGCGCTGGTGAGCTCGCCGGCCGTGCAGGCTGAATATGCCGATCTCAAGGCGCGCAAGGGTTTCCGCGTCATCGATCACTCGGTCGAGGCCGATTCCTCTTCGCCGCGCATCTGCGCCCAGTTTTCCGAGGAACTGGTCAAGACCGGCGTCGATTATTCGCAGTTCGTCACCGTCGACAACGCCGCCCCCAAGGCCGTCGAGGCCAAGGGCAAGCAGATCTGCGTCGAGGGGTTGGAACACGGCCAGCACTATGACGTGACCTTCCGCGCCGGCCTGCCGGCGGCGGTCGGCGAGACTATCGCCGCCCCGGTCGTGCTGTCGATCTATGTCCAGGACCGCGCCCCGTCCGCCCGCTTCACCGGCGACAGCTTCGTGCTGCCGGCCGGCGTCCGCCGCGGCATCCCGGTCGTCACGGTCAACATGACCGCCGCCAAGATGAAGCTCTACCGCATCGGCGACCGTTCGCTGGCGCAGCTTCTGTCCGGCTACCAGTTCCTGCATCAGCTCGACGGCTATGATATTTCCACCATTTCCGACCAGATGGGCGAGCCTGTCTGGGAAGGCACGCTGGACATCGCCAACGACCTCAACAAGGAGGTCACCACCTCGTTCCCGGTCGACCAGGCGATCCCGCAGCGCAAACCCGGCGTCTATGTGCTGACCGCGCAGCCGGTCGACGACAAGGGCGACGACTATGGTTCGCGCGCCACGCAGTGGTTCGTCGTTTCCGATATCGGCTTGTCCACCTATACTGGTCAGGACGGGCTCAATGTCTTTGCCCGCTCGCTCGGCTCCGCCAAGCCGATCGCCGGCGCTGAACTGACGCTGCTTGCCAAGAACAATGATATCCTCGGCACGGCGACATCCGACGCCAAAGGCCACGCCGTGTTCAACCCCGGCCTCACCCGCGGCGAAGGCGGCATGGTGCCGGCCGTGCTGATGGCCAAGCAGGGCGACAACGACTTCGTCTTCCTCGACATGGGCCGCGCCGGCTTCGATCTGTCGGACCGCGGCGTTGCCGGGCGTGCCGCGCCCGGCGCGCTCGACGTCTATGCCTGGACCGAGCGCGGCATCTACCGCGCCGGCGAGGATGTCCATGTCGCGGCCCTTGCACGCGACGGCGCGGCCAAGGCGGTCGACAATCTGCCTCTGACCTTCATCTTCACCCGTCCCGACGGCGTCGAGAACCGCCGCATCGTCACTGACGGCGCCTCCGCTGGCGGCCATGCCGTCGACCTGCCGCTCGAGGCCAACGCCATGCGCGGCACCTGGACGGTGTCGATCTATACCGACCCCAAGCAGGCGTCGGTGGCGAGCCAGATGTTCCTGGTCGAAGACTTCGTGCCGGATCGCATCGAGTTCGACCTGACGGCCGACAAGAAGGAGATCGCCCAGGGCGAGACCGCCAATGTCAGCGTCGACGGCCGCTTCCTTTACGGCGCGCCGGCCGCCGGCCTCGCGCTTGAAGGCGAGATGACGCTGTCGACCACGAGCAGCTGGGACCGGTTCGAGGACTTCACCTTCGGTCTTGCCGACGAGCAGTCGGCCGAGCCTTCCGTGACGCCTTTAGCCAACCTTCCCGTCGTCGGCGATGACGGCAAGGCGACCTTCCCGGTCTCTATCGACCAGTTGCCTTCGACCACCAAGCTGATCAACGCCAAGATCACCGTTCGCATGCGCGAAGCCGGCGGCCGCGCCGTGGAGCGCTCGCTCGATATCGCCGCGCATCCGGAAAAGGAAATGATCGGCATCCGCTCGGATTTCGAAGGCGGCGAGGTTCCGCAAGGCGGGACGGCGAAGTTCAGCATCATCGCCGTCGATCCGAATGGCAAGCGCGGGGAGCTGAAAGGCGCCCAGTGGTCGCTGGTCAAGGTCGAGCGCAACTACCAATGGTACCGCTCGAACAATTCCTGGAACTATGAAGCGGTCAACCTCACCAAGGCCGTCGCCAACGGGCAGATCGACCTCAACGCCGACGGCGAGGCGACCGTGTCGCTGCCCGTCGACTGGGGCCGCTACCGTCTCGAGGTCGAGACGGCAGACCCCGATGGTCCGGCGACCAGCTACGAGTTCGACGCCGGCTGGTATGTCGCCTCGACCACCACCGAGACACCTGACGGCCTGGAGATCGCGCTCGACAAGGACACTTATGCCGCGGGCGAAGTCGCCAAGTTGAAGGTCTCGCCGCATTTTGCCGGCGAACTGCTGGTCACCATCGGTGCGGATAAACTCTTGAAGACCGTCACCGCCTCGGTGCCGGCCGGCGGCAGCACGGTCGATATCCCGGTCGGCGATGACTGGGGCGCCGGTGCCTATATCACGGCAACTTTGTTCAGGCCGGGCGATGCGCAGGTATCGCGCATGCCGGCCCGCGCCATCGGCGTCAAATGGCTGACCGTCGATCCGGGCTCAAAGCAGCTCGCCGTCGCGCTGACGCCGCCTGAAAAGACCGCGCCGCGCCAGCAGCTGTCGATACCGGTTGCCGTCAACGGTGCGCAACCCGGCAGCAATGCTTATGTGATGGTCGCGGCCGTCGACGTCGGCATCCTCAACCTCACCAACTACAAGGCGCCCGACCCGGAGAACTGGTTCTTCGGGCAGCGCATGCTGGGCCTCGATATCCGCGACCTATATGGCCGCCTGATCGACGGCTCGCTCGGCACCACCGGCAAATTGCGGACCGGCGGCGACGGCGCCAGCATGCAGTCGCAGGGCAGCCCGCCGACCGAGAAGCTGGTCGCCTTCTTCTCCGGCCCGGTTGAGCTCGATGCCAATGGCAAGGCGCGGATCGACTTCGACATCCCGCAGTTCAACGGCACCGTGCGCGTCATGGCCGTCGCCTGGACCAAGGAAGCGGTCGGCCATGCTCAAACCGACGTCATCGTGCGCGATCCGGTGGTGATCACCGCCGGCTTGCCGCGCTTCCTGGCGCCGGGCGATGCCGCTACGATGCGCCTCGACATCGCCGACACCGACGGTCCCGCCGGCGATTACAAACTGTCGGTCACCGCGACCGGGGATCTCTCGACCGGCGACAAGCCCCTGCCCGAGAAGCTGACGCTTAGCCAAGGCAAGCGGCAGACGCTCTCCTTCCCGCTAATCGCAGCGACGGCGGGCGATGCTTCGATCACCGTCAAGCTTGCGCATGACAGCGGCACCGAGGTCGAGCAGACGCTCTATCTGCCGGTGCGCCCGGCGCAGCTTCCGATCACCAACCGCATGGTGGTCGACCTGAAACCCAATGGCGGCGCGCTTCGCGTCGACAAGGAGCTGCTCGCCGCAAGCGTGCTCGACGGTGTCTCGGTCAGCGTCGGCGTCTCGCAGACGGCGGCCTTCGACGTGCCTTCGCTCTTGATGACGCTCGACCGCTATCCCTATGGCTGCGCCGAGCAGACGACCAGCCGCGCGATGCCGCTGCTCTATGTCAACGACATGGCCACCAGCATCGGCATGGAGAGCGATCCTGACCTGCACGGGCGCATCCAGGACGCCGTCTACAAGGTGCTGAGCTACCAGGCTTCCAGCGGCAGCTTCGGCCTTTGGGGTCCGGGCTCCGGCGATCTCTGGCTCGACGCCTATGTGACGGAGTTCCTGACCCGGGCGCGCGAGCAGAAATACGACGTGCCGGCGCAGGCGATGAACCAGGCGCTGAACAACCTGCAGAACTCGCTGGGCTACGACCAGGACGTCCAGGACCGCGGCAGCGAGATCGCCTACGCGCTCTATGTACTCGCTCGCAACAAGAAGGCCTCGATCGGCGATCTGCGCTATTATGCCGACACGCAGCTCGAAGCCTTCTCCAGCCCGATGGCCGTCGCGCAACTGGCGGCGAGCCTGGCGCTCTATGGCGACACGCAGCGTTCGGAAGCCACCTTCCAGACGGCGCTGCGGCTGGCCCAGGCGAGCACCGAATATGACTACTACCGCTCCGACTACGGCTCGCCGCTCCGCGATGGCGCTGCGATGCTGGCGCTGGCTGCGGAATCGAAGCCGGTGCCGGGCATCGTGCCGCAGCTGATCAGGTTGGTCGCCAGGGAACGCGCCGACGCCCGCTGGACGAGCACGCAGGACGAATCCTGGATGCTGCTGGCGGCGCGGGCGCTGAAGGAAGGCAACGATTCCATCACGCTTTCCGTCAACGGCGCGCCGCATTCCGGTGGCTATTCCGACCGTGTCTCCGGAAGCGACCTCGAGGGCAGCCCGCTCACCATAGCCAACACCGGCACGACGCCGCTGCAGGCGGTGGTCACCGCGGTGGCCGCGCCAGTCGAGCCGCTGCCGGCCGGCGGCGACGGCTTCACCATCGATCGCACCTACTACAGGCTCGACGGCACCGAGGCCAATATCACCGAGGCCAGGCAGAACGAACGCTACGTGGTCGTGCTCAAGGTCTATGAGCAGAACAACTGGCCATCGCGCCTCTTGGTCACCGACCTGTTGCCGGCTGGCTTCGAGATCGACAATCCGAGCCTGGTCTCCAGCGCGCAATTGTCGAACTTTTCCTGGCTGGCGCAGACCGATGCCGCGCATCTGGAGTTCCGCGATGACCGCTTCGTCGCCGCCTTCAATCCGAACGAAGGCGACGGCGACCGCAACATCACGCTGGCCTATGTCGTGCGCGCCGTGACGCCGGGCACCTATGCCCATCCGGCGGCGACGGTGGAGGACATGTACCGGCCGCAATATTCGGCCCGCACCGCCTCCGGCATGATGGAGGTCAAGGCGGAGTAAGTTGCTCTGACGCTGGCGATCACAAAAATGGCGATTGCGCTGCCCCTCGTCCGCCTGCCCGTCCTCCGCAGCAGCTGCGCTGCAGCTGCGGAGGGTGGACCGGCACCTTCTCCCCGTGAGGAACGGGGAGAAGGAAGAAGCTCCGACGCTGACGCCCCCCTCTCCCCGTTCTTCACGGGGAGAGGGTAAGGGTGTGGGGCAGCGCCATGCTCTCCGGAAAATTCCTCAGGCGAACCGCCCTCGCAGGCATTTCGCTTGCCTGTTTTGCGGCCGCATCCATCGCCGCGCTTTGGGAACTCGACCGCTCCTTCCCGCCGCCTTTGCCGGCAAAGCTGACGGTCTCGACCGAGGTGCAGGACCGCGACGGCCAGCTCTTGCGCGCCTTTGCGACACCGGACGGCTACTGGCGGCTCGGGACCCGGCTCGACCAGGTCGACAAACAATTCGTCGACATGCTCGTCGCCTATGAAGACAAGCGCTTCTGGGACCACCGTGGCGTCGACCTGCTGGCGCTGTGCCGCGCCGCCGGTCAATTCGCCACCAGCGGCCACATCGTCTCCGGCGGCTCGACGCTCTCGATGCAGCTTGCCCGGCTGATCGAGCCGCGCGACAGCCGCAGCCTGGGTTCCAAGTTCAAGCAGATCCTGCGCGCCATCCAGATCGAGCGGCGGTTGTCCAAGCGCGAAATCCTCGAACGCTACCTGACGCTGGCGCCCTATGGCGGCAATCTGGAAGGCGTGCGCGCCGCCTCGCTCGCCTATTTCGGCAAGGAGCCGAAGCGGCTGACCGTGTCGGAGGCGGCCCTGCTGGTCGCACTGCCGCAATTGCCCGAGAAACGCCGGCCCGACCGCAACGTCGACATCGCGCATGCCGCGCGCGACCGCGTGCTCAACCGCATGGTCTCCGCCGGCTTGCTCGGCGAAAAAGAGGCCACGCGCGCCGCCCTCGACGACGTCTCCGGCCTGCGCCGCAAGCTGCCGGCGCTGGCGGCGCATGCGTCCTACGCCATGCTGCCCAAGGCCGAGCCTGGCAAGCCGCTGCAGCTGACCATCCGCAAAAGCGTCCAGCAGGGGCTGGAGCAGGTGGCAAGGGAGGCCGCCAGGAAGCTCGGCCCGAAACTCTCCATTGCCATGGTGATGGCCGATGCCCGCACCGGCGACATTTTTGGCGAGGTCGGATCGGCTGATTTCTTCGACGCCAGCCGCTCGGGCTGGATCGACATGACCAAGGTCGTGCGCTCGCCCGGTTCGACGCTGAAGCCGTTCATCTATGGGCTGGCCTTCGAGCAAGGCCTGATCGCGCAGGAGACGATCATCGAGGACCGCCCCGCCGATTTCGGCGGCTACCGGCCGAAGAATTTCGACATGGGCTACCAGGGCGACGTCAGCATCAGGCAGGCGCTGCAGCTGTCGCTCAACGTGCCGGCGATCCGGGTGCTGGACGCCGTCGGACCGGCGCGGCTCACGGCGCGCTTCCGCCAGGCAGGCGTCAACCTGGTCCTGCCGCTCAACGAGGCGCCCGGCCTGGCGATCGGCCTCGGCGGCGCCGGCGTGACGCTGCGCGATCTCGTGCAGCTCTATACGGGCCTCGCCAATGGCGGCAAGATGCACACGCTGCATGACGGCACCGAGCCGGCCAATGCCGAGCGCACCACCGCCACCATCCTCGACGACCAGGCCGCCTGGCAGATCGACGACATCCTGTCCGGCGTGAAGCCGCCGGAAGGCGCTGCCCAGCGCGGCATCGCTTATAAAACCGGCACCTCCTACGGCTATCGCGATGCCTGGTCGGTCGGTTTCGACGGCCGCTACGTGCTTGGCGTCTGGGTCGGCCGTGCCGACGCCAGCCCCATCCCCGGCCTCTCCGGCTACGTCTCGGCCGCACCGATCCTGTTCGAAGGCTTCGTCCGCTCGGGCCTGGCCAGCGTGCCGCTGTCCGGCCGGCCGCCGGGCGTCTTCAACCCCAAACGCGAGGAATTGCCGGTGACGCTCGCCCGCTTCGGCGCCGGTTCGGACGGGCTGGTGCAGGCAAGGCCGACCGAGCCGGCGCCGACCATCGTCTTCCCGCCGGACGGCGCCCGCGTCGATCTCGGCACAAATTCGGCCGACGCCACGCCGCTGGTGCTGAAGCTGCAAGGCGGCCGCGCGCCGTTTCGCTGGCTCGCCAACGGCAAGCCGCTCGCCGGCATAGACCGCCGCCGCACCGCGACCTGGCAGCCCGACGGCACCGGCTATTCGACGCTGACCGTGATCGACGCCGCCGGACGCGCGGCAAGCGTGAAGGTTTTCGTTGAATAAGATACGGCAAGCGATTCAGCGCATTGCGTTTTGCGCTTTGCTTTCGGCCGCCGCGGCCTTCCCCGCCCATGCCGATCCCCTCCCCGCCGGCTTCGTCCGGCTGGCCGATATCGATCCCAGCATCCGCCAGGACATCCGCTACGCCGGATCCGAAAACTTCCTGCACCGCAAGGCCAATGGCTATGACGCGCCGGTCTGCATCCTGACCGAACAGGCGGCAAAGGCGCTTTCCAGTGTCCAGAAAGCAATGGCCGCCAGGCGCATGACATTGGTCGTCTTCGACTGCTACCGCCCGGCGCGCGCCGTTGCCGATATGGGCGAATGGACGAGGCAAAGCGGCCCACCCGACCCGCGATGGTACCCGACGGTCGAGCGCGGCGACCTCATCGCCAAGGGTTACGTCGGCGAGTTGTCCAGCCATTCGCGCGGCTCGACCGTTGATCTCGCCATCGCTGAGCTTGACAAGAAAAGCGCGGTTCATCCCGCCTGCGGCGCGCCCGACACCGGCACGCTCGACTTCGGCACCGGATTCGACTGTTTCGATCCTGCGAGCGAGACCGCCTACCATGGGCTGAGAATCAAAGCTGCCACCAGCCGCAAGACGCTGGTCGACGCCATGCGTGCCGCCGGCTTCCGCAATTATGTCCGCGAATGGTGGCACTTCACGCTGCAAAACGAACCGTTCGCCAAGCAGCGTTTCGACTTTCCCATCACCGCGCCATAGAAGGCGGATAGACCCCGACACAAATCTCGCCCGCTCCAACCTTGCCGCGACGCCAGCTGTCTCTAGATGGCGTCCGACAGGCGCAGAGTCCGCGCTGGCTAATATGAGGAAAATGTTTCCCGAGTACGGCGATCATCGGCGAAAAATTGCTTCAAGACAGCAAAAAAGGCAACATTGAATGCATCTAAATTCTATCAAATCGGTAGAGTTCGGCCGTCATCAACGGAGGCGGAAATGACCAACCCTCATTTCAGGAAACTGCTCGGCGCGCTGGTCGCCACATCTGTCCAGTTCGGTACGCTCGGTTTCGCGTTTGCCGATACGACCATTCTGAATGTGTCTTACGACCCGACACGTGAACTCTACAAGGCCTATGACGAGGCCTTCGCCGCGCACTGGAAGGCGGAGACCGGCGAAACCGTCACCATCCAGCAGTCGCATGGCGGATCGGGCGCGCAGGCCCGGGCGGTGATCGACGGCCTCGACGCCGATGTCGTCACGCTCGCGCTCGAAGGCGACATCAACGCCATCGCCACGAAGACGAAGAAGATCAATCCGGACTGGCGCACGAAGTTCGAGAACAACTCGGCACCCTACACCTCGACGATCATCTTCCTGGTGCGCAAGGGCAATCCCAAGGGCATCCACGACTGGAACGATCTGGTCAAGGACGGCGTCCAGGTGATCACGCCGAACCCGAAGACCTCCGGCGGCGCGCGCTGGAACTATCTCGCCGCCTGGGCCTATGCCAACGCCAATGACGGCAATGACGAAGCCAAGACCAAGGAATTCGTCGGCAAGCTCTATGCGAATGTCCCGGTGCTCGATACCGGCGCCCGCGGCTCGACGGTGACCTTCGCGCAGAAGGGGCTGGGCGACGTGCTGATCGCCTGGGAGAACGAAGCCTATCTCGCGCTCGACGAATTCGGCGCCGACAATTTCGACATCGTCTACCCGCCGACCTCGATCCTGGCCGAGCCGCCGGTCGCGATCGTCGACGCCAATGTCGACGCCAAGGGCACGCGCAAGGTCGCCGAGGCCTATCTGGGCTGGCTCTATTCCAAGGAAGCCCAGACCATCATCGCCAAGAACCACTATCGTCCGGCCAAGCCCGACCTGGTGCCTGCCGAGGACCTCGCCAAGCTACCGGCCATCAAGCTTGTCACCATCGACGATCCGCAATTCGGCGGTTGGAGGAAGGCGCAGCCTTATCATTTCGGCGACGGTGGTATATTCGACCAGATTTACAAGCCCGCCCAATGAAGCATGGTGGCCATAGGCCGGATGAAACCTGATTGGGTCTATTGTACGAATGCCCGAGCCGAGGCTAAGGGCAATCTGGACTGAGTAAGAAGGGACGATCCAGAACAGCATGAACACAGCACCCGCCAAGGCGGGGTGGCGGTTCAGACAGCCGAGTGTCATTCCGGGCTTCGGATTGACGCTCGGCTTCTCGCTTGCCTACCTCACGCTCATCATCCTCATCCCGCTTTCGGGGCTGGTCTGGCGTTCGGCCGCGCTCGGCTGGACCGATTTCTGGGCGATCGCCGTCGACCGGCGCACCCTCAACGCGCTGAAGATCAGCTTCGGCACCGCCTTCCTGGCCGCTGCCGTCAACGTCGTCTTCGGCACCATCGTCGCCTGGGTGCTGGTGCGCTATCGTTTCCCCGGCCGCCGCATCGCCGATGCCATGGTCGACCTGCCCTTCGCCTTGCCCACCGCAGTTGCCGGTATCGCGCTCACCACGCTCTATGCGCCGAATGGCTGGATCGGACAGCTTCTGATGCCGCTCGGCATCAAGGTCGCCTACACGCCGCTCGGCATCGTCGTCGCCTTGGTGTTCATCGGCCTGCCCTTCGTCGTGCGCACCGTCCAGCCGATCATGGAGGAGATCGACAAGGAGGTGGAAGAAGCAGCGGCCTCGCTTGGTGCCAGTCGCTTCCAGATCATCACCCGCGTCCTGTTTCCAGGGCTGGCGCCGGCGATCGTCACGGGCTTTTCGCTCGCCTTCGCGCGCGGCGTCGGCGAATACGGCTCCGTTATCTTCATCGCTGGCAACCTGCCGTTCAAATCCGAAATCGCGCCGCTTCTGATCGTGATCCGGCTCGAGGAATACAACTATGCAGCGGCCACGGCGATAGCCGCGATTATGCTGGCGCTATCCTTCCTGATGCTGCTTGTGATCAATCTGGTGCAGTCGTGGAGCCGCAAACGCTATGGCTGACCCCGAAATCAAATCCTATGAACCATATCGCGAAAGCCAGTCGGAGGCGGTAACCGAAAGCCGGCCGGTGCGAGTGGCGGCGATGGCCGTAGCTTTCGCCTTCCTCGCCATCTTCCTGCTCTTGCCGCTGATCGTCGTCTTTAACGAATCGTTCGCCAAGGGCACGAGCGCTTACACCGAGGCGCTGGCCAGCCCCGACACGCGGTCGGCGATCCGCCTGACGCTGTTGGTAGCGGCGATCTCGGTCCCGCTCAACGCAGTCTTCGGCATTTCGGCTGCCTGGGCGATCGCCAAGTTCGAGTTCAAGGGTAAGGCGTTTCTAACCACCCTCATCGACCTGCCTTTCTCGGTGTCGCCTGTCATTTCCGGCCTGGTCTATGTGCTCCTCTTCGGCGCGCAAGGCCTGCTCGGCGAATGGCTGAAGGCCCATGGCATCGTCATTCTGTTCGCCGTGCCGGGCATTGTGCTCGCCACCATCTTCGTCACCTTCCCCTTCGTCGCCCGCGAGCTGATCCCGCTGATGCAGGAACAGGGCAGTGGCGATGAGGAGGCGGCCCTTTCGCTCGGCGCCAATGGCTGGCAGGCCTTCTGGTATGTGACGCTGCCTAACGTCAAATGGGGACTGCTCTACGGTGTGCTCTTGTGCAACGCGCGCGCCATGGGCGAGTTCGGCGCGGTGTCGGTCGTGTCGGGCCACATACGCGGCCTCACCAACACCATGCCGCTGCATGTCGAAATCCTCTATAATGAGTACAATGCCGTCGGCGCCTTCGCCGTGGCTTCGCTGCTTGCCGGCCTGGCGCTGGTCACGCTGGTCTTGAAAACACTGCTCGAGATGCGCTACGGCGCCGAGATCGCCGCGACACGCGGACATTGAAAAGGGCGGGTTTATGGAAGTTCGCATTGCCAATGTGCGCAAGGAGTTTGAGCGGTTTCCGGCCCTCCACGACGTATCGCTCGACATCAAGTCCGGCGAACTGATCGCGTTGCTCGGGCCGTCCGGCTCCGGTAAGACGACCTTGCTCCGGCTAATCGCCGGGCTGGAACGGCCGACCAAGGGCGCAATCTTCTTCGGTGATGAGGACGCTTCGCAGAAGTCGATCCAGGAGCGCAATGTCGGCTTTGTCTTCCAGCATTATGCGCTGTTTCGGCATATGACGGTCGCCGACAATATCGGCTTCGGCCTCAAGGTCCGGCACGGAGCATCCCGCCCGTCGGCGCAGGAGATCCGCCGCCGCGCTTCCGAACTTCTCGACCTCGTCCAGTTGTCGGGCCTGGAAAAACGCTATCCGGCGCAACTTTCAGGCGGCCAGCGTCAGCGCGTGGCGCTCGCCCGCGCCATGGCGATCGAGCCTAAGGTGCTCCTGCTCGACGAGCCGTTCGGCGCGCTCGACGCGCAGGTACGCCGCGAGTTGCGCCGCTGGCTGCGCGAGATCCACGACGCCACCGGCCACACCACCGTCTTCGTCACCCATGACCAGGAGGAGGCGCTCGAGCTCGCCGACCGTGTCGTCGTCATGAGCCAGGGCCGCATCGAGCAGGTCGGCTCAGCCGACGAGATCTACGACATCCCAAACTCGCCCTTCGTCTATAGCTTCGTCGGCGAATCGAGCTCGCTGCCGGTCAAGGTCGAGGGCGGTGAGCTGTGGATCGCCGACCGGCCGATCGGGCTATCGGCGCCGCAAGGAGCGCCTTCGGGCGAAGCGTTGCTCTACTTCCGTCCGCACGATGTCGAGCTGCTCGACGGCTGCAGCGGCTGCATCGCCGGCACGGTCGCCGCCAGCCGCCGCGTCGCCGGCACCAGGCGGGTCGAGCTCGAGGTCGGCGGCGAGCGCCAGCGCGTCGAGATCGAGCTGCCGGTCGACCATCCTGCCGCGCAGAAAAGCCGGGTGGCCTTCAGGCCGCGGCGCTGGAAACTTTTCCCGGCTTCCTGACGCATCTTTCTGCTTGCCGATTTCCTGTGGCGCTCGCCCGGCGCCGCGATGAATGCCTGGAAGAAAATCCTGCCAAACAGCTGTCTGGGCGGCGCTTTTTCCTGGCGCTCTGCGATCCACTCGGAGCGCGTGCCTCGTCGGACCAGGCTTTCCTTTTTATGGTCGCATCATAGTTTCTGACTATTCCGAAGGAGACTGTTTCCATGAAGCGTTTACTGCTTGGCATCGCCACTTTCGCCGGCCTCGTCCTTGCCTCCCCCCAAGCCTGGTCGGCCGACAGGCTCTTGAACGCCTCCTACGACGTTGGCCGCGAATTGTTCGCCGACATCAACAAGGCCTTCATCGCCAAGCATCCCGACGTGACGCTCGATCAGTCCCACGCCGGCGCCTCGGCGCAGGCGCGCGCCGTCGCCGATGGCCTGGGTGCCGATGTCGTCACTTTCAACCAGGTCACCGACGTCGATTTCCTGGTCAAGAAGGGCCTGGTCTCCGCCGACTGGCAGAAGGATTTCCCTGACAACGCCTCGCCCTTCTATTCGCTGCCGTCCTTCCTGGTGCGCGCCGGCAATCCCAAGCACATCAAGGACTGGAACGATCTCGTACGCGATGACGTGCAGGTGATCTTCCCCAACCCTAGGACATCGGGCAACGCGCGCTACACCTACCTGGCGGCGACCGCCTATGCGAAGGAAGCCTTCAAGGGCGACGAAGCCAGGGTGAAGGAGTTCATCACCAAACTGTTCAATAACGTGCCGATCTTCGACACCGGCGGCCGCGCCGCCACCACCACCTTCGTGCAACACGAGATCGGCGACGTGCTGATCACTTTCGAATCGGAAACGCGCGGCATCCGCAAGGAATATGGCGACGACAAGTTCGAGCAGGTCACGCCCTCGGTCAGCCTGCTGGCCGAATTCCCGGTGGCGATCGTCGACAAGGTTGCCGACGAGCACGGCAGCCGCGATCTTGCCAAGACCTATCTCGACTTTCTCTATTCGCCCGAGGGCCAGGATATCGCCGCCCGCAATGGCCTGCGGGTGCGCGACACGTCGGTCGCCGCCAAGTATAAGGCCGACTTCCCCGACGTCCGCCTGTTGACGGTGGACAAGGTCTTCGGCGGCTGGGACAAGGTGCAGAAAGAGCATTTCGCGGCAGGCGGCTTGCTCGACCAGGCCTACGGCAGCCGATAACCCTCGACAGGAAAGAAACTGGAGGCCGGCTTTGCCGGCTTTCTTCATGTCTGGAGCCGGCATCGTTTTGTCGGGGAAATCACAGCGCCCAATGTGAAAAACGTTACGAAGAATCAACGCGTTTGCGCCTAAACCTGTGTTGACGAATTGTTGTGCCAATTCGCGCTGCGCGGTCAAACTGTCATGATTTGCACACAAACAACCGCCAGATGCAGGGCAATTGGGGTTTGATGAACTGAATCGGGCATGCTGACCAAAAAAGGCAAATACGGCCTCAAGGCCCTCGTGCATCTTGCCAGCCTGCCGGCTGGCCGGCTTGCATTCGTCAACGACATAGCGGTCGCCAACAACATCCCGAAGAAGTTCCTGGATGCGATCCTCGGCGAATTGCGCAATGCCGGTTTCGTGCAGAGCCGCAAGGGCAAGGAAGGCGGCTATCGCCTTGCCAGGCCCGCTTCCGAGATCAAGATCGGTCATGTCGTGCGCGTGCTCGACGGACCGTTGGCGCCGATCCCTTGCGCCAGCCGCACGCAATATCAGCGCTGCGAGGATTGTGACGAGGCGACCTGCCAGGTCCGCCACATGATGCTGGAAGTGCGGCAAGCGATCGCTGAGGTGCTCGACAATCGCAGCCTCGCCGCGATGCGCGACGCCGACAACGACGATTTCCCGGCCGAGCTGACCTCGCAGATTTAATGCATGTCGCCCAAAAGTGCGCAGCGGTTTGGGCGAACGACAGGCATCAAAACAAAGACTTAAAGCGCGTCGCCTGATTCCGTTTCGACGCGACGCGCTTTAACTGCCCAGCCGCACGCCACGCCGTTGGTTGTCTGTCCGCGCCAGACGCAGTAAATCGGCTGACGGATGGAAACAGGACCTGGGGGATCTAACGCATGAGGCTGCCTTGGCTTGGCAATTCGCGCAGGGCCAGCCGGCAACCGTCATCTCCCAATATCTATCACACCGAGATCATCGCCGACGTGGCGGTGCCGGAGCGCGGCGAGACCGTCCGCTTCTTCAGCCGCAAGCTCGTCCGCCCGGGCAAATTGCGCAGTGTCTCCAACAGGGATCTGCGCGAAAGCGTGCTTTCCTTGTTCTATCTCGGCGTGGCGGCGGTCCTGCCGATCGCCTGGTGGGCGCCCATCTGCGATTGGGTTTCGACGCTTCGGCGCAAGCGCTATTTTCGCAAAGAATTCGCGCGCTATGACGTCGCGATCAAAGCAGTGCTTGGCGATGACGCCGACACGCGAAGCCTTTTCAAGGGCCATCTCGCCGGCGCGCATCGCCGCCGCCTGATGCTTGCCGCTCATCTGGTGCCTGGCAGGCGCTGGTCGCCGGCAATCCGGCTGGAAGGCATCGATGGCTTGCGCCAGGCCTTGCAGCGCGGCCGCGGCGCTATCGTCTGGTGCGACCAGTTCATCGCCCAAACCATCATGGGCAAGCGCGCCCTCTTCGAAGCCGGCATCGAAGCGCACCAGGTGAGCGTCAACTTCCACGGCTTCTCGGAAAGCAAATTCGGCCTGCATGTGATCAACAGGCCGCTGGTCGAGGTCGAAAACCGCTTCCTGAAAAGCCGCATCGTCTTCGAGCGTGCCGACGCCTATCAGGTGACAGTGCGCATCCAGAAGACGCTGAAGGAGAACGGCGTCGTGCTGATGACCAACACCATCCACGCGGGCTCCACATTCACCGAGATCGCCATGGGCGAGCATGGCTGGACCCATCTCGCCTCGGCGCCGGCGAATTTCGCGGCGCGCGCAGGTGCTGCGCTGTTTGCCATGTCGACCTTGGAGACTGTGCCCTTTCGCGAATACCGGGCAATCGTCAGTCCCGAGCTGAAGCCCAACGCAGCCCAGCCCGCATCCCTGCCGGCAAAGGACGTGGCGGCAAAGAACCTCGTCCTGCAGGCGGGCTACATCCTGCTCAAGCGCGACCGTCTGCTGGACGCGATCAGATTATATCCGGACCAGATGATGGCCTGGTCCGGCGCCTCCCGGCTCGCTGGGCAGCAGGATCAGCCCGCGATCGGTGGCGACGCCGCCTAACCAAGTAAGTCCTTTACGATCCCGGCGACAGTCCGCGTTGCATCCACCGTCACCGCGAGCTCGTCCGGGCCCGGCTCTTCCAGGGTGGCGAACTGGCTGTCGACAAGGCTCGCCGGCATGAAGTGGCCTTTGCGGCCCGCGACCCGTCGCCAGGCGGTCTCGCGATCGATCTTCAGATAGAGAAAGACGGTGCCGGGGCAAAAGCCGCGCAACCGGTCGCGGTAGCCGCGCTTCAGCGCCGAGCAGGCCGCCACTGCCTTATGTCCGTCGGCGACGGCGGCGGCGATGCGCTCGCCGATGGCGTCGAGCCAGCCCTCGCGCAACGCGTCCGTCAGCGGCTCGCCGCGCGCCATGCGCGCCACGTTTTCCGGCGGATGCAGTCGATCTCCCTCGATGAAGACCGCGCTCAGCGCCTCGGCCAGCGCTTCGCCGACGACCGTCTTGCCGCAGCCGGCAACCCCCATGACCACAATCGCCGGCGCTGACCGGATGTGGTTTGCTCGTGCCTCTACCGGCTGTGGCATCGCCTTTTTGTCCATGGTCGGCAGTTTGCCAGCGCACGGCATAGAACAAAAGTATCGCCGTTGGGTGCTCCACAATGAAGGGTAGTTTAACAGCCTCACCTAAGCAGCCAATGATCGGTCAGACCGCCTTCGCTTGATCGGCCGTACGCGCCTGCTCCCGCGTGCCGGAGACGATGATCTCCAGGACCTCATGCTCGTCGGTGTTCTTGATATGACGGTCGCCGACATTCTCGCCGCGCTTGAGTACCATGACACGGTCGCCCACGGCGAAAATGTCGACCAGCCGATGCGAGATGATGATCTGGGCAACGCCCTGCCTTTTCAGTTCCAGCATGGTCTCGAGGAGCCGCTCGGTCGCCATCACCGAGAGATTGGCGGTCGGTTCGTCGAGGATCACGACGCGTGGCTCGAAGGAGATCGCGCGGGCAATTGCAACGGATTGCTGGCGGCCGCCCGACAGGCTTTCGACCTTCTGGAAAACGGAGTTCACATCGACCTTGAGCCGTTTCAGCACGCTGTCGGCTTCCGCGTACATTTTCCGGCGATTGACAAAAGGACCTTTGCGCGGCCAGCGGCCGAGAAAGATGTTCTGGCCGACATCCATGTTCCCGCAAAGCGCGAAATCCTGGTAGATCATCTCGATACCGGCATCGCGGCTCTCATGTGGACTCTTGAAGTGCACCGGTTGGCCGGCGACGAAGATTTCGCCGGCATCGCGCTGATAAGCGCCAGTCAGGATCTTCATCAGTGTGGACTTCCCGGCTGAGTTGTCGCCGACCAGGCCGAGAATCTCGCCCGGATAGAGCACCAGATCGACCTTGCGAAGCGCCTGCACGGCTCCGAAGACCTTTTCGATGCCTCGCATTTCCACGATCGGTTGAGGCAAAGCAGCGTCAGGCATCGGCGATTTCCGGAGTTCGTGCGCGTCGCGCGAGGCGGGCTCGCAGGCGACCGAAGAGGTTGGCCTGGCGCACCCAGATGTCGATCAGCACTGCCGCGATGAGGATGACGCCAATGAAGACGTTGATCCAATGCTGCGGCATGCTGAAGCCCTGGACATTGAGCTGCAGGAGCGCCCGGACAAGCGTGATCACGGCGGCACCAGCCAGCGAACCCAGCATGGTGCCGTAACCGCCGAAGATCGACCCGCCGCCGATGATCACGGAGGCGATGGCGTCGAGCTCGCGGAACTGGCCCGCAACGGGGTTGAAGCTTCGGAAATAGGCGACATTGATGATCCCGGCCATCGTCGCGCAGAACGCCGCCAGCATAAGCGAGATGAAACGCGCCCGGTTGGTGTTGATGCCGGCATAGGCGGCGGCGCGGATGTTGCCGCCGGTCGCATAGACCTTTTGTCCAAACGGCGTGTAGGCGAGCACGATGCCAGCAATCAGGGCGACAAAGACCATCCACACCGTCTGCACGCTGACTACTTCGGCGAGGCTTCTGAGGATGCCGTCCGGAAGCACGACGCTGAAGTGAAGGAGGATATCGTTCACCTTCCGGCCGAGCAAATTGTAGCCTTCCGGCCAGCCGGTAAGCTGCTGGCCGGCCACGAACCATGCTGCGAGGCCGCGGGCGATGTAGAACATGCCCAGCGTGGCGATGAAGGCAGGGAGCTTCAAGCCGACGGCGACGACGGCGTTGACGAGGCCGGCGAGCATTCCCGCAAGCAGGCCCATCGCGACAGCGGTGACGGGGTCGGCGCCCAGGACCTTCAGGAAATAGGCGGCCGCGCTGCCGGCGAGCGCCAGGACGGCTCCGACGGAGAGGTCGATATCGCCGGCCGCGATGACGTAGGTAAGCCCGACCGTGATCAGCGCCAGCTCGGTATAGTTGAGCAGAATCGCGAAAGTGTTGGACAGGTTCCACCAGTAGTCCGGCCTGAGGAAGAGACCGGTGAGCCACAGCACCACTGTCAGAATGACGGCGAGGGCATCGCGCCGGGCGAGGAACTTGCCGAACCCGGTCGCCGACAGCGCGATGTCGGTCGCCATTGCGCCCTTGGTCGCCATGCCCTCAAGCGCGACGCCGCCGATCTCGAAGGCCGCCGGCGGCGGCCTGCCGCGCAGCCATGCCCAGAAGCGCGCCGCGACCTGGCGGCGGATGAGGTAGGGCTCGATCAGCACAGCGATGACAAGCAGCAGCCCGAGGAAGACCGGCACCGCGCCCACCGGCAGGGAGTAGACAGCGTTGACCGTCACCTCCTCCTCGCCGATCTTGATGGTGCGCGTGATCGGCAAACCCTCGCGCAGCACCTTGTCGAGTAGGACGACCAGCGTGGCGCCGAGGCAGGATCCGGCGACGCGGCCGCGACCGCCGAGAATGGAAGCGCCGCCGATGATCACCGCGGCGATGACGGTCAGTTCCCCGCTGACGCCGTAAAGCGGGGTCACGCCCTTGTCCTGGGCGGCCGACAGGAGGCCCGCAACGGTGGCGCAGAGCGACGAGAGCAGGTAGGCACGGATGCGCACCCAGTTCGTCGGTATGCCGGCATAGACCGCTGCCTGCTCGTTGCCGCCCGTCGCAAAGGTCTCGTAGCCCCAGCGCGTCTTGGCGAGCACGTAGGCGCCGGTCACGGCTATGACCGCGGAGATCGCGATCTGGTTGTTGAAGCCGAAGACGTTCGTCTCGCCGAGATGAAAGAACAGCGGGGCCTCCTTCGCTTTACCGGGATAGTAGATCGCCTGACCCTGCGTGAGGGCTAGGACGAAGCCGCGGCCGATCAAAAGCGTGGTTAAGGTGGCGATGAACGCCGGCACTTTTAGGATGGTAACGAGCACGCCGTTGACGAGGCCGATCACTATGCCAAGAAGGACGCAGACGATCACCGACGTGACGATGTCGAGATCGGCGAAGCTTGGCGCGAACAGCCTGGCAAAAACGACGGCCACAAGGCCGTAGATGGAGCCGACCGAAAGGTCGAGGTCCTTGTTGATGATGACGAAGGTCATTCCGACGGCGATGATGGCGACCCGCGAGGTATCGCGAAGCAGTGCATGGAACGCCTCCGGCGAGCCGAAGAACGTCGGATTGACGGCAGCGCCGCCAAGATAGATCAGCGCCAGCAGGGCAAGCAATCCCATTTCCCAGCCGCCGACGAGCTGGGGTGGAAGGCGACGAGCGAGAGCTTCAGCGGACATTCTTTGATAGAAGGGTTCTGAAGGCCAAAATGCGCGGGAGATATCCTCCCGCGCCGGGTTCAGGATCGCTTCGACATTCAGTTCTCGAAACGCTTGCCGACCTTTCCAACAGTCTCCTGCGTCACGAGCTGGGCGCGCGTGTCGAGATTGGCGGCTGAGATGCCACGATCGATCTGCAGATAGAGCTGCATGACCGGATAGAAGCCCTGCAGGAAGGGCTGCTGCCCGAGCGCGCCGGTCAGGTCGCCGCTCTTCAACGCATCCTGCTGCGCCGGACCGAGGTCGAAACCATAGGCGCAGATCTTGCCGGCCTTTCCGGTCTGGGCGACGGCCTTGGCCAGCGCAGGCGTGAATACGTTGTTGCCGGCGAAGGCGCCAACAACGTCACCGCGCGATTCGAACAGCGTCACGATGCCGTTCACCGGATCGTTCGGATTGGTGTCGATGCCGGTGTTCTCAGGCCCCGCGTCGACCTTGAAGGCGTCGAGCTTGCCGGCGTCCTTCAGGCCTTTGACGATCGCGTTGAAGGCCGCGGTGACGCGATTGTTCACCTCGATGTTGCCCATCGCGGTCGATGACGGCAGAACGATCGAGCCCTTCTCGATACCCTTGTCCGCCAGGCATTTGACGAGTGCCTCGCCGGCGATCGCCGCGGCGGAGGCGTCCTGGCCGGTGTGGCTGATGCCGCTGCGGTCAAGGATCGTGCCGTCGAAGGAATTGGTCGTTGCGACCGGTATGCCCTTGGCCTCGGCGGCCTTGACGATGTCGTTATAGGCACCGACCTGGGGCGTTGTCATGATCAGCCCGTCGATCGTCGGATCCTGCACGATCTGATTCAGGATTTCGATCTCGCGGGCCGGGTCGTCGGTCGGAGATTCCGAGCCGAGCAGCAATATCGTGGCGCCGATCAGATTGCCGGCGGCCGTCGCGCCGACATAGACCGGATCGAAGAAGCCGTTGCCGGCCGTATGGGTCACGATAGCGAAAGTGAGATGGCCATCGGCCGAATGGAAATCCTTGGTTGTGGGGGCTTCCTTTGCGGCTTCCTCGAAGCTGTAGCCGCCGACTGCTTTCTGGACGCCGCCGGACTGAGCGAAGGCGGAGGGCACGCCGAGCAGCAACGCTGCGGCGCATGCCGCGAGCGGGAAAGTACGTCTCATGATTATCCTCCCTTGCATTCAACGGGCGGAAGCCGTTCGAGCGCATTTATCCAGGAGATTTTCCGACCGCTTCCTCCCAGTTCGCAATTTTCCGCCCAATGCGTTTGCAAGTAAATAGCCCGCCGCATCCACTGTTCGAGGAGGATGTCAGGTAAACGACGCCGGGAGAGTTCGTCGCCGCATGGCAGGGCTAGCCACCTCCCCCCTGTAGACCGGCCCGACCAGGGTAACGATCGTTGCGGATATCCTGGTCCTGCTGTATTTTAGCAATTACTTACATGAATGTATGCCGCTGTCGCGACGGCATTCTGTCTTCCCTGTCTCGACAGATCGCATGCTCTTCTCTCATCCGCGATCAGCGACTTGCCGGCGCGCGGCCATAGAGCAGAAGCATGGCGACAATCACGACGCCGTAGATGATCTGCCGCCCCGCCTCCGGCATCTGCATGACCGACAGGATCGATTGCAGCAGCGTGATCAGGATCACGCCGGCGACGGTGCCTAAGTAGGAGCCGCGGCCGCCAAGGATCGAAGTGCCGCCCAGCACCACCGCGGCAATCGACGGCAGGAGATAGGCGTCGCCCATCGACTGTGCGGCTTTCGAGGCGTAACCCGCAAGGAGGACGCCCCCGAAGGCCGACAGTCCGCCCGACACGGCAAAGGCGATCATCACCACGCGGCGTGTGTCGACGCCGGAAAGATAGGCGGCACGCTCGCGGTTGCCGATGCCGTAGACGGCGCGGCCGAAGCTGGTGCGGGTCAGCGCGAAAACCATTGCAGCCCCTATCAACGCCCAAATGATCACGGCATTCGGCACCCCCGGGATGGTAAAACCGGTCGCGAGGTAACGCATCGCCGCCGTCGCCGAATCCTGCGGCGAGAATCCGCCCGTATAGACCACCATCAGCCCTTGCGCGACGGCATTGGTGGCTAAAGTGATGATCATCGAGGGAATGCGCAGGTAGGCAACCCCGATGCCGTTGACGATACCGATCGCCACGCCGCAGAGGATGCCGAATGGGATGGCAACAGCAACACCCACCGAACCATAGGCCGCCGCGGCGCAGGCCATCATGGCGCCTGTCGCCACGGCCCACGGCACGGACAGGTCGATCTGCCCGAGCAGGACGACCAGCATCATGCCGGTGGCGATCACGCCGAGAAACGATGCGACCTTCAACTGCTGCAAGAGATATTCCGGCGAGAGAAAACTGCGCGAATAGAGGCTGCCCACCAGAAGCAGCAGCAGGATGCAGGCAAAAGCGGTGACCACCGCGGGGTCGGCGCGGCGGATGAATTTCGGCATGCGGCCGGCGATGCCGCCAAGCGTCGTTTCGCTCACAGGAACCACTCCAGCCGGTTGCGCACCCGAAATAGCGCGAAGGCGCCGAGGCTAACCGCGATCAACAGGATAACGCCCTGGAACAGCGGCTGCCAGAGCGGATCGAAGTCGAAGACGAACAAGAGGTCGCCGATAGTGCGGAAGGCGAGCGCGCCGAAGATCGCGCCGATGGCGCTGCCTTTGCCGCCGAACAGCGACACGCCGCCGAGCACGACGGCTGCGATGGAAAACAGTGTGTAGGCATTGCCGCTGGCATAGGCGGCTTCGCCCGTATAGGTGAAGAAGGTAAGGAACAGGCCACCGATCGCAGCGAGCAGGCCGGCAAGCGTGTATGCAAGGAATTTGCCCCTGCGGATCGGCACACCCGACATATAGGCCGCCGTCTCCGACGAGCCCGCCGCATAGGCCGCGCGGCCGAGTTCGGAGCGGCTGAAGGGCACCCAAACAACGAGTACGACGACGAGCAGCGCCACCAGGCTCGCCGGCACGACGCCGAAGAAGCGCCCGGTCAGGAAATCAGCGAGGCCCTCGTTGACCGAGCCGCCGGGAACCGGCCGCAGCAACAGCGCAAGACCGAAATAGACAGCACCTGTGGCAATCGTCGCCACTATCGGCTGCAGGCGGCCATAGATGACGATGGCGCCGTTGACCGCGCCGCAGAAGAGCCCTGTGCCCAGCACGGCCACCAGGCCAAGCGCGGTTTCGAGCCCGGTGCCGATCACCAGCCAGGAGGCCATGCAATTGGTCAGTGTGAAGATCATGCCGACCGACAGATCGATGCCGGCGGTGATCACTACAAGCGTTTGCGCCATGGCGATGAAGGCGAGCAGTACGCCCTTGTTCGCCGCTGTCTGCACGACATTGGCGGTGAAGCCTGCCGGATGGTTGGCGCTGTAGATGGCGAACATGACGATGAAGATGCCGAAGGCAAGCAGCGTTCCCCGTTGTTCGGCCAGCCAATAGCGCCAATCCCTCACGCGCCCTCTCCTCGTCTCGGCCCGGCGTGCTCGCCATGGATGTTCAGCGCGCTGGCAATCAGCGCGTGTTCGGTGATCTCGGCGCCGACCAGCTCGCGCTTGACGGCGCCGTCATAGAGCACCAGCACGCGGTCGCAGCAGCCGATCAGCTCGTCATAGTCCGTCGAATAGAACAGGATCGCGGCGCCAGCGTCGGCCAGCTTGCGCATCAGCTGGTAGAGCTCCTGCTTCGTGCCGACATCGATGCCGCGCGTCGGGTCGTTGAGCAGGATGATGCGCGGCTGCCGCATCAGCCATTTGGCGATCACCACTTTCTGCTGGTTGCCGCCGGAAAGCGCGCCGACGGGAATGTCGAGGCCCGCTGTCTTGATGGCGAGCAGCCCGACCATGTCGTCGATCAGCCGCTGCTCCGCGCCGCGGTCGATGAAGCCGGCTTTCGACAGCCTATCGAGCGCCGCGAAGGACAGGTTCTCGCGCACCGTCATCGGCAGCATCAGCCCCTCGGTCTTGCGGTCTTCGGGAATCAGCGCCATGCCGATGCGATCATCCCTCGCGGCGGCGGGACTGGCGATCGAAACCGGCTTGCCGTCGACCAGGATCCGACCGGAAAGACCGCGCAGCACGCCGAAGAACGCGAGCAGCAGCTCGCGCTGGCCCTGGCCGTCGAGACCGCCCAGCCCGACGACTTCGCCGGCCTCGATCGACAGAGAGACATTGTCCAGCCGATTGCTCCAGGAAAGGTTTCGCGCTTCCAGCACCGGAGCCGCGCCGGATTGAGGTCGGATCGGCTTCGGCGGGAAGATATGGCTGTATTCGCGGCCGATCATCAGTTCGACAACTTCGTTGTCGCTCTTCGAACCTGCCGCATAGCTGGCGACGTTGCGACCGTTGCGAAACACCGTGCACTGGTCGGCCAGTTCAGCGATCTCGTTCATGCGGTGCGAGATGTAAAGCAGCGCCAGCCCTTCCTCGCGCAGCCGCTTGAGCACGCCGAATATCTTGGCGACATCCGCCGCTGTCAGCGCCGAGGTCGCCTCGTCGAGGATCAGGATGCGCGGCTTCCTGGCGAGCGCCTTGGCGATCTCGACCATCTGCCGGCGCGACAGCGGCAGATCCTTGACCAGCGCCAGCGGATGGATGTCGGAAGCGCCGGCGCGGGCAAGCGCCTCTTCCGCGATGCGCCGCTGCGCCTTGCGGTCGATCATGCCGAAGCGTTTCGGCGGATTGGAGATTACGATGTTATCGGCGACGCGGAGCTCCGGGACGAGCGACAGCTCCTGGAAGATGCAGACAATGCCGGCCTGGTTTGCGGCGGCTGGCGATGCAAATGTCACCTCGCGACCGTCCAGTGTCATTGTACCTTCATCCGGCGCGACAACACCGGCCATGACCTTGATCAGGGTCGATTTGCCGGCGCCGTTTTCGCCGAGGATTGCGTGGATGCTGCCGGCCGTGACCGTAAGGTCGGCCTTTTCCAAGGCCCGAACGCCGCCATAGCGCTTGGATATGCCTTCCATGCGGAAGAGCGGAGCCGCGCCGTCCATCAGCCCTCCCCAGGCCAGTTCGCGATTGGCACCATGCAACCGGCGCCGCGGCTCTCCCGCGGCGCCCGCCTGGTCAGGCTACTTGTTTTCCTTGGTCTGGCCCATGATTTCCTGCGCGGTGAAATTGATGCCGCAGGTCGGGAAGGAATTGCCGACGAAGAAATTGTCGGACTGGTCGGGGAAGAAATCCTGGCCTGCCTTGAAGTTCGGATCCTCGACGATAGCCAGAGGCAGCTTGATCGACTGCGGCACGACATTGCCTTCGAGCGCGGCGATCGCCGTCTTGATCGCAACCGCGACCTGGGCAGGTCCGGTGCCGGCCGAAGAGCATTTCAGCCCATCCGCGGCGTGTGCGGCGCAGAATTTGCGGAAGCCGTTTTCCGTCTCGCCGCCGAACGGCACGAACGGATGCTTGGCGTCGATCATCGCTTGCACGATGCCGGTGTCGCCACCCTGCCCGGTGATGCCGTCGAACGGTCCGCTGGTGGCGATCGCGTCGGCCGTGGCCTTCTGGGCCACGCCGTCATCCCATTTGCCAACGACCTCGGTGACTTCCCATTTCTTGCCCGACCCGTCGAGGACCTCATGGATGCCATTGTGACGGTCGGTGTCGACGGAGGTACCGGCAACGCCGCGCACTTCGAGCACCTTGCCGCCATTCGGCACATGCGAGACCAACCACTTGCCCCACAACTCGCCGAGGCCCTTCTGGTCGACATTGACGTTGATGGCGTCCTTGGTGTCGAGGATGTTGTCGAAGGCGACGAGAATGACGCCGGCTTCCTTGGCGCGCTTGATGACCGGCCCGAAAGCGGTCGGATTCTGGGCGTTGACGACGATCGCATCAAAGCCGGAATCGATGAAGTTGTTGATCGCCGAAATCTGCGCCGGCACATCTTCGCCGGTCGACACCACCTTGAATTCCTTCAACTTCTTGGCAACGTCCGGCTGCGCGGCATAGGCCTTCGCTGTCTGGATCATCTGGATGCGCCATGTGTTGGCGATATAGCCGTTGGCGAGCGCGATGCGGTACGGCCCATCCTTCTTCGGATATTTGAAGAACTGTGTGTCGGCTGCCCAGGGCGCGAAGCAGTCCGGCTCGGCCGACGGCCCTTTGACGATTTCCGGCCCGGCGATCGCCGACGAACTCAGCATGACGAATGCAGTGGCGGCAATGACGCCGCCAACGAGTGACTTGATCATCGGTATTCCTCCCAGTTGCAGTTCTGCTTGTTGAATGTGTTGGCGGTCGGCCGGCACCCTCCTGCCGATCCGATACGCTTGCGAGGTGACTCGCGTCGTCCCTCTTTCCCCCTCCTCCAGGCAGCTCATAAAACTATCATATTATACATAATAAACAAGCATGAGCTGTTGCTTATGTATAATAAACAGACTTCTGTCACTATTTGGATCGCTCGATACAAAAGATGGTAGCGCTACCATGAAGAGCTGTAAACCGGCATTTGCACAGTCGCCTCTGAGTGTTTCAACGGGCGGTGCTCTCGCGGCGTATGAGCTCGAAACCGAGGTCGACGACCCGCTGCTGCGGCCTCCGGCCCGCAATCGCGGCAAGCGCCATCTCCACTGCCCGGCGGCCGATTTCGTAGCGATGCGTGCGAACGCTGGTGACCGACGGGAACGCCGCCTGCATCATGTCGAGGTCGTTGAAGCCGATAATGCCGATCGTGTTCGGCACCGCGATCGCCGCGCGGTGGCATTCGAACAGGACGCCAAGCGCGATATCGTCATTGTTGCAGAAGACGCCGTCGAGCGACGGCATCTTGGCCAGCGCATCGCGCAGGAGCTCGCGGCCGAGCGTCACGCTGGACAATAGCGGCGTGGTGGTCACCAAGCGGCGATCGAACAGGCCGGCCGCCTCCATGGCCGCGCGATATCCGGCAAGGCGTCGCTGCGAGCGCGGATCCATGCGCGCGCCGATGAAGCCGATGCGACGATAGCCCGCTTCGATGAGATGCTCGGTCGCCGTTCGGCCGCCGTCGAAATGCGAGAAGCCGACCAGCATGTCGACCGGATCGGATCCGGTTTCCATCACTTGCACCACCGGGCAGTCGGCCGTCTCCAACAGCTTTCGCGACAGCGGTGTCTGGTCGATGCCGGCAACGATCAGTGCCGCCGGGCGCTGCGGGGCAAACACCTGCAGCAGCCGCTCTTCCTCCAGGCCCGAGTAGTGCGTGTTGCCGAGCTGGATGCGGAAAGGGCTGTCCGACAGGCTGTCATAGATGCCGCGCACCACTTCGGCAAAGACGTTGTTGGTGAGCGACGGCACCAGCACGCCGAAGACCTCCGCGCGCGCCGAGGCCAAGGCCCGCGCATTCGGATCCGGCACATAGCCGAGCTCGTCGACGGCAGCCTGTATCTGCCGTCGCAGATCTTCAGAAACGCGCCCAGGCTCGCGCAGAGCGCGCGACACCGTGATCGCGCCGACGCCGGCCTTGCGCGCCACGTCGGCGATGGTTGGGCGGCCACCGCCGCGCCGCGAGCGCGGCCTTGTCACCGCCTTGCCCTCGCACGTTCGGCGCGCGGCCGTGGAAAGAGGATCGCTTGTCATTGCGCCACCCGGCCCGTTCTGCCTCGGCCTGGGGTCGCGCACGTGTCCGCCATTGTCAAGCTGTCAGGCCGCAGCCGTCGCGCTACGGGTGACCTTCCACCGAAGCAGCGCGATCGCCGCGAGATTGACCAGGTTCCAGGCGATGCCGTTGAGGAACGCGGCGGCGTAGGAGCCGGTGAGATCGTAGATCCAGCCCGACATCCAGCCGCCGACCGCCATGCCGAAGATCGTCGCCATCAAGACGATGCCGACCCGCTGGCCGGCTTCCTTGGCCGGCATGTAGTCGCGCACGATGATCGCATAGCAGGGCACGATGCCGCCTTGCGACAGGCCGAATACCAGCGAGACCACGTAGAGCGAGGCCAGCCCGTCGAAGGGAATGTAGAACAACAGCGACAGGCATTGCAGCGCCGAGCCGATGATCAAGGTTTTCACGGCGCCGATGCGATCGGCGAGGAAGCCTGAACCAATCCGGCTGACAACGCCCGCAGCCAGCATGATCGACAGCATATCGGCGCCGCGCGCGACGCCGTAGCCGAGATCCATGCAATAGGCGACGATATGCACCTGCGGCATCGACATCGCCATGCAGCAGCCGAAGCCGGCAATGACCAGCAGCATCTGCAGCGCCGCCGGCGACAGCGAGATCGGCTGTACCGGCCGGCTCCCCGGCGAGCCTTGGGCGGCTTCGCGCGGCGCACCGCGCCGCAGCATCAGCACCAGCGGCACCATGGTGGCGAGGCAGAAGATGCCGATCGCGGCATAGGTGAAGCGCCAGCCTTCGCCTTGCATGACATAAGGCATCGCCGTCGGCCAGACTGCCCCGGCAAGGTAGCTGCCGGATGCAGCCGCCGTCACCGCGACGCCGCGGCGGCGGTTGAACCAGTGCGAGATGTCGGCGATCAACGGGCCGAAGATCGCCGATGTGCCGAGACCGATCAGGAGCCCCTGGACAAGGGTGAATGCAAGGATCGAAGTGGTCAGCGAGGCAAGCAGGAAGCCTGCGCCGAGCGCCATCGCCGAGACGAGCGCCGGGATCCAGTAGCCCATGCGGTCGATGGCGCGTCCGATCAGCACATTGCCGGCGGCGAAGCCGACCATAGTCGCGGTATAGGGCATCGAAGCCGCGGCCCGGTCGACGCCGAACTCGGCCTGCACGGCGGGCAGAACAACGACCACCGCCCACATGCCGGCGCCGCCGATCGTCGACAAGAGCATCGAGATGCCGAGCCGCGTCCATGCGTAGGCGCTGTCGATGCCGGGGCCACCTGCCCGGCTGGAGACGGTTGTCGTCACGGCGTTTCCTGTTGCGCTTCTTTGTGATCGGGCGGTCTTGCCCAGTATCGGCGCATTTCCTGCGCCGAGCAGCGCCACAAGGGACAATTCGTGGCTCCAGCAATCGGGAACCGGTCATGTCGCCCAGAGTTGTGCCCCAGGGGGAGTTGTGCCCCAAAGGAGTTGTGCCCAAGGAAGGAGTTTCGCCATGACCGCCAGGAAAAAATGGTCTGCCGAAGTGACCGAGCACAGCGATGCGCTGGATCTCGAGGAGCACGTCTTCGAATCCGACGATGCCAAGAAGATCGCCGCCTCGTTGAAGCGCTCGGCCGAGCACAGCCATCGCCGTAAGGCGGAGCCGTTCCAATCCGCGATGTCGATGCTGAATTTCTACATCAACCGCGCCGGCAGGAACCTGCCGGAATCGCGAAAGCGAGTTCTGGAAAAGGCGAAAGACGAGTTGCGCGCCGCCTTCGGGCGCGAGAGAGAAGGCTAAGGCTCATTGAAGTCAGATCAGGCCGGTATCACCTGAATATCAGCAGGCCTCAGCGCGAGCGGATGACGTCGTCTGTATTGGCGAGCAGCTTGCGTACGGCGTTGCGCGCCGCATCCGGCCGCTGCAGCCGGATATTCCTCTCGATCGCTTCGTGCAGTTTCTGGGCGTGCTGCAAATCGTCCAGCTCGCGGGTCGTATAGGCGAAAAGATGGTCGAAGGCGGACTCGATCAGGACGCCCAGCGGCACCAGGAGGTCGTTGCCCGAGGCCCGGAGGATGGCGAGGTGGAAGCGCGTGTCGGCGCGGGTGCGCTCCTGCAGGTTGGTCGCCTCGCCCATCTCCCGGCAGGCCTGGCTGATCTCGGCCATCTGCTCGTCGGTGCGCCGCATTGCGGCAAAAGCCGTCGCCTCCGGCTCGATGATATGGCGGAACTCCTGCACCGTCCTCAGGAAGACCTCGCGATCCGGCGACGTCGCGTACCAGGCGAGCACGTCGCGGTCGAGGAGGTTCCAGCGCTCCTTCGGCTCCACCCAGCTGCCGATCTTGGGCCGCGATGCCAGAAGGCTCTTGGCCATCAGCATCTTGATCGCCTCGCGCACCGCCGAGCGGCTGACGTCGAAGGTCTCCGACCATTTCGCTTCGTTGGGCAGGATGGTGCCCGGCGGATAGTCGCCGCGCACGATCCGAAGGCCGATTTCGCTCGCCAGCGACGCGTGCACGCTGGAGCCAGGGATGCGCGGCGCATCGGGCCGCCGAACGCCCGCCGGACGTTCGGCGGATGCCGATTTCGTCGGCGGCCTTTTTTCGTTATTCGGCTTTGCGTCCCGCATATATCCAGAAAGTCCGGTTTTCAGAAGCTGTCAAGCACGGCAAGCTAGCTTTGCCGCAACGCGCCTGGATGTGCACAGCTCAACCTGTGTTTGGCGCCCCTCACGCAGTTTTGACGTATTTGCGCCAGCTATGTTCGGGGCGGAAGCCGAGCACCTCCCGAGCCTTGCGGTTCGACAGCAGCGTCTCGAATTCACCGAGCTCGGCTTTGACCGGCACGCCTTGATAGAAGCGCTTCAAGAGCTCGGCCGTCGGCAGATCGGACGAGGTGTCGTCATTGGCGGCGTTGAACACCTGATAGCCCAGCCCATCCTTCTCGATGGCGCGCAACGTGATCTGGCCGAGATCGCGGGCGTCGATATAGCTCCAGGCGATGCGCTTGCGGAAACCCGGATCGGCGAACCATTTCGGGAACAGCGCATATTCATGCGGCTCGATAACATTGCCGATGCGCAGCGCATAGATGTCGAAGCCGCTGCGCAGCGCAAAGGCGCGCGCCGTCTTTTCGTTGACGATTTTCGACAACGCATAGCTGTCCATCGGATCGACATCATAGTCCTCATCGAGCGGAAAATGCATCGGATTGCGCGGCTCGTTGGCGAAGACCAGGCCGTAGGTCGTCTCGCTGGAGGCGATGATCACCTTGCGGATGCCGAGCTTCACCGCCGCCTCGATGACATTGTAGGTGCCCATCGCATTGATGCGGAACACCTCGTTGTCGGGCGTGATCATGATGCGCGGGATGGCGGCGAAATGCACCACGGCATCGACCGGCTGCGCCCGCAGCGACGGGTCGAATTCATGCAGTCCCGCATAGCTCGATAGCGCGTTGAACACCTGGCCGCTGTCGGTGATGTCGGTGATCAGCGTGCGCACCTTCGGGTTGTCGAGCGGCTTGGTGTCGATGTTGAGCACCTGGCAGCCATGCTCGACCAGATACTGAACAACATGGCGGCCGGCCTTGCCGCTGCCGCCGGTGAACATGATCCGCTTCGTCATTTTGCTCTCCACATTGCTCGGGAACTATGTGTATTGTCAGACAATATGGCATTCCACAATCGCCTGCCAACCGCGATCCGCGAAAACCTTTTCCAGCATCGGCCACCGGCGGGCCGCGCCGGCGCCGATCATCAACAAAGACAGGGACGAAACGACATGACCACCACCGCTGCCCGCGAAAACATCGGTTTCATCGGTCTCGGCCTGATGGGCCACGGCATCGCCAAGAACATCGTCGACAAGGGCTACCCGCTCACCTTCCTTGGCCGCAAGAACCGCAAGCCGGCGGAAGACCTGATCGGCCGCGGCGCGGAGGAGGCATCGACGTCTCGTGAGGTGGCGGCCGCCTCCGACATCGTCTTCATCTGCGTCACCGGCTCACGCGAGGTGGAGGCGATCATCCGGGGACCTAGCGGGCTGAAGGAAGGTTTGAGGAAAGGCTCGGTCGTCGTCGACTGCTCGACATCCGATCCGGTCTCAACCATGGCGCTCGCCGCCGAGCTCGAGGCGCTCGGTGTCGATTATGTCGACGCGCCGCTCAGCCGCACGCCGAAGGAGGCCTGGGAAGGCACGCTCGACGCCATGGTCGGCGCGCCCGACGCGGTTTTCGCCAGGCTGAAGCCGGTGATCGAGACCTGGGCCGGCCGCATCGTCCATATCGGCGGCACCGGCGATGGCCACCGCATGAAATTGCTCAACAATTTCATCTCGCTGGGCTACGCGGCGATCTATTCGGAGGCGCTGGCGCTGGCTGAGAAGGTCGGAATCTCGCCGCCGCGCTTCGACAGCGTGATCCGCAATGGCCGCATGGATTGCGGCTTCTACCAGACCTTCATGCGCTGGACGCTTGATGGCGACCGCGACGCCCACAAATTCTCCGTCGCCAATGCGTTCAAGGATTTGACCTATCTGGAATCGATGGCGGGCGCTGCCGGCATTGCCAACCCGCTCGGCAACGCCACCAAGAACTCGTTCGCGACTGCCTTCGCCGCGGGGCCGGCCGAGCAGTATGTGCCGATGCTGGCCACCCATATCGGCAAGCTCAACGGCGTCGACCTGATGCCGTCGAAGGATGGCGTGAAGCAGAAGATCTGACAGCCGCGGCGCAAGCTTTCTCAGCGCCGCGAAAGCTTGATCACCTCGTCGGTGTTGGCGAGGAGCCTATGCACGGCGCTTCTGGCGGCGGCCGGGCGCTGGAGGCGAATGTTCTTCTCTATCGCCTCGTGCAGGGACTGGGCCCGGCGCTGATCGCTGTGCTCGCGCGTGACGAAGACGAAGAGATGGTCGAGCGCCGATTCGATCAGCACGCCGAGCGGCACCAGGAGATCGTTGCCCGAAGCTCTCAGGATGGCGAGATGGAAGCGTGTGTCGGCGCGGGTTCGCTCCTGCAGGTTGGTGGCTTGGCCCATCTCCCGGCAGGCCTGGCTGATCTCGGCCATCTGCTCCTCGCTCCGCCGCAAGGCGGCGAAGGCGCTGGCTTCCGGCTCGATGATGTGACGGAATTCCTGCACGGTCTTGAGGAAAACCTCGCGATCGGGCGCGGTGGCGTACCAGGCAAGCACGTCGCGGTCGAGCAGGTTCCAGCGTTCCTTCGGCTCGACCCAGCTGCCGATCTTCGGGCGTGAGGCCAACAGGCTTTTCGCCATCAGCATCTTGATCGCCTCGCGCACCGCCGAGCGGCTGACGTTGAAGGTTTCCGACCATTTGGCTTCGTTGGGCAGGATGGTTCCAGGCGGATAATCCCCGCGCACGATCCGCAGCCCGATTTCGCCGGCCAGCGAGGTATGGACGCTTGAACCTGGAACCCATGCCATGTCAGGCCGGCGAACGGTAGCGGCCGGGCTGGCGGCTGGCGCCCCTACCCTGGCGGATCGCTTCCTTGCTTTCTCGTCCGACATCGACGTTCCAATGTGGCGGCAAACTGCGCGAGGAACCGCCTGTTGCTTTCGTGCCCGTCGGTCGCTTCGCCGAAAATGCACGCCATGGGCGCGTCAAAGCCGGAGCCTCACGCCCCGACAATGCTTGCTTCGCCCATTGTCTTGAACCGATGAGGCGGGGCGCCCGTTGGCAGGCGCCCCGAGATCGAAGCTTACTTCTGGATGCAGGTGTCGACCGTGTCCTTGGTGCATTCGTCAAGGCCGGTGAAGACCGGATCGTCGACCTTCTTGCCTTCGATCAGGTCAATCATCACCGACGGTGCCTTGTAGCCCATCTCGAACGGCCGTTGACCGACCAGTGCAGTCACAAGGCCATCCTTGGCGATCGCCACCTCGTCGCCGATCGTATCGGCGGCGCCGATGACGAATTCATTCTTGGCGATCTTGTCGGCCATCGGCTTGAACAGGTCGCGGTAGGGCTGCGGCGCGCCGAACAGCGGCCAACCACCCTCGATTGCGAAGGCATCGAGTTTGGGATTGGCGGCAAGGATGTCGGTCATCGCCTGCACGCCCTTGGCGCCGTCGTCGTTGGTGAACACCGGGCACCCCGCCACCTCGGTCCAGCCACCTTCGCCGGCCAGCGCCGCAAGGCCTTCCTTGCCGCTGAGCGCATCGCGCGTGCCTTGGGCGCGGCGCAGGATGTTGTCGGCTGCGGGGTTGCCTTCGATCAGGCAGACCGTGCCGCCGTTCGGCTTGGCCTTCTTGATGTACTCACCGATCTTCTTGCCCATCAGATAGTTGTCGGTGCCGAGATAGGTCTTGCGCAGCGCTGCATCTTCCTTGGCTAGGTCGGCGTCGACGGTCATGATCGGGATCGACGGATTGGCGCTCTTGATCGTCTGCGCGATCAGCGGCGCGTTCGACGGTGAGATCGCCATTGCGGCCGTATCCGGCTTGCTCAGCATGTCCTGCACGATCTGGGCTTCGCCGGCCTCGTCTGAGGTCGATGCCGGACCGGTGTAGAAGCATTCATATTCGGAGCTGGCATTCTCCTTGTTCCACTTCTCGCAGCCCTGGTGGATGGCTTCGAAGAACGGGTTGTCGAGACCCTTCACGACAATGACGACCTGTTTCTTGGCCAAAGCCGGCCCGGCGCCCAACGCCATGGCGGCGACGGCGGCGAGCAAAAGTGATTTCCTCATATCAGTCCTCCCTTGAAAACAGACGGACACGACGTGCCCGCCACACCGATCGGCCCGAATGAAAGGGACACGGGAATTGCCTCGAACGTCCGTGTCTCAAGCCGGGGCCGATAAGCATTTGCCGATCCGTTCCAGGTCGAATGGACGCTGGCGTTACCGGATCAAATCCCCTGCCCGCCGCTTCCGCCGACCGGCGATTTGCGCGGGCAGGTTCTTCCTCCGACGCTAGCTAATATCGGCTCGCAGCCGACGTCAATTCCTATTTGTCCTACAAAACCGATTTTTCGACGAGTTCCGAAATTAATCGCCCGACAATTGATTGACGCCCATGTCCGCATTTGCCTAAATGAGTCTATCGCACCTGCTCTGGAGGAGCTGGAGGCGCGAGACCCATGCGGCGCCGGCAACCATGGCAGGGCCGTCGCGGGGCGAAAAAGGGGAGGCTTAAGGCTGGTGTCGGTTCTCGAACTCGCCAACATCTCGAAGCATTTCGGCGCCATCCAGGCGGTGAACGACGTCTCGTTCACGCTGGAGGCCGGCGAAGTCGTTGGCCTGATGGGCGACAACGGCGCCGGCAAGTCGACGCTGGTCAAGATGATTGCCGGCAATTTCCGCCCGAGTCACGGCACCATGCGCATGGACGACAAGGAGCTGATCCTTCACAAACCGGTGGAAGCCCGCCAGCACGGCATCGAGATCGTCCACCAGGACCTGGCGCTGTGCAACAACCTCACGGCGGCGGCAAACGTCTATCTCGGGCGCGAGCTGCGTCGCGGCGTCGGCCCTTTCCGCATTCTCGACTATGCCGCCATGTACAAGCGTGCCGGCCAGATCTTCGCCGAGCTGAAATCCGAGACCCGGCCGCGCGACCTCGTCAAGCAGATGTCGGGCGGCCAGCGCCAGGCGGTGGCCATTGCCCGCACCATGCTGTCGCAGGCCAAGATCGTGCTGATGGACGAGCCGACCGCGGCGATCTCGGTCAGGCAGGTCGCCGAAGTGCTGAATCTGATCCGCCATCTGCGCGACCAGGGCATCGCCGTCGTGCTGATCAGCCACCGCATGCCCGACGTCTTCGACGTCGCCGACCGCGTCATCGTCATGCGGCGCGGCAGGAAGGTCGCCGACAAGAAGATCGCCTCGAGCTCGCCCGAGGAAGTCACCGGGCTGATCACCGGCGCCATCGAGCAAGTGGCATGAAAGCACTGGAATTCTTGACGTTTGGCGCCTTCACCGCCGGCAGGAAAGGTCGATAATGGCAGTCACCCTTGACCAGACGATCGCGCAGAAGCAGCACACTTTCGTGTCGCGCGTGCTGTCCAGCCAGACCTTCTGGGTGGTGATCGCGGTCATCCTCGCCTGTCTGTTCCTGTCCTTCGCCACTGATGCCTTCGCCACGCAGAAGAACCTTTACAACATCACCCGCAACATCACCTTCGTCGCCATCGTCGCGCTTGGTATGACCTTCGTCATCATCACCGGCGGCATCGACCTGTCGGTCGGCTCGGTGTTGTGCCTGTGCTCGATGGTGCTGGCCGTCACCATGCACGCCGGCTATTCGATCGAGGTCGGCATCCTGGCGTCGATCGCCACCGCGCTTGCCATCGGCGCCTTCAACGGCGTGCTCATCGCCTATCTCGGCTTCCCGCCTTTCGTGGTGACGCTCGGCATGCTGTCGGTCGCCCGCAGCCTCGCCATGGTCGCCTCCAACAACACCGTCGTCTTCCAGTTCGGACCCGATCACGACAAGCTTCTGGCGCTGGGCGGCGGCGCCTGGGTGTTCGGCATCGCTAATCCGGTGCTGTACATGATCCTTCTGGCGCTGATCACCGGCTTCATCCTGCGCTGGACCAAGTTCGGCCGGCACATCTTCGCCATCGGCGGCAACGAGCATGCGGCGACGCTGACCGGTGTTCCGGTGCGCCAGATCAAGGTCGCGGTCTACATGATCTCGGCGCTCTCGGCCGGTGTCGCCGGCATCATCCAGACCGGCTGGCTGGGTGCCGTCACCACCAATCTCGGCACCGGCATGGAGCTGCAGGTGATCGCCGCCACCGTCATCGGCGGCGCCAATCTCGCCGGCGGTGTCGGCACGGCCTTCGGCGCCATCGTCGGCGCCGCCCTGATCGAGGTGATCCGCAACAGTCTTGGCCTGCTCGGCATCAACGCCTTCTGGCAAGGCACTTTCATCGGCGGCGCCATTCTGCTCGCCGTGCTGTTCGACCGCATCCGCAACTTCCGGCGCAGCGACTAGCTTTCACCTTCTCCCCCAGGGTCCCTGGGGGAGAAGGTGGCCTCGCGCAGCGAGGTCGGATGAGGGGTGTTCCAGAGACCACCAGCGCCTCGTTTCTTCCAGCCTATCGCTCAGTCTGAAAATCCGCCCAGGCGCTTTGAACGCAAGTTCCGCCGCGTCTGCCTGCCTTGACGCCGCCACACCCCGGTCGCACAATCCCCGGGCAGGCGAAGGGAGGCCAGTCGCCTGGGGGAGGAAATATACCCATGACGGACGCGATCAGGCTCTATTGGGGCCGGTTCGGACATGTCTCTGTCCTGAATGTCGCCAACGACTTCGTCACCCATGCCCATGGCGAGGCGCATCTCATCATCTGGCTGGAAGGCACGGCCGGCGAAATGACGATCGGCCGCGAGACGGTGCCGCTGGGACCGGAGACCGCCGCCGGCATCAACTCCTTTCAACCGCACAGCCACGCGCTTTCGCGCGACGGCAAGCCCGGCCTTTTCCTTGCCTTCTATATCGATCCCGACTGGGCGCGGCGGCGCCGTGATCTGCCGCCCTCCGCGCCGCTGTTTGCGCAGGCGGCAATAACGCTGGAGCCGTGGTTGCATCAGGCGGCGGCGAACCTGCTCGATCACCTGACCGACAACGAAAGCATCGACGACGTCGCCAACTATGAGATCGAGCGCTTCATCGACAGCGTGCTCGACGCCGCCGATGCCTCGGCGCCGCAGGCGGCGCGCGCTCGCATCAACACGATGCTGGATTTCCGCGTCCGCAAGGCGATCCAGCTGATGAAGGCCAACGTCTGCGAGCGGATCTCCTTCGACGACGTGGCGCGCAGCGTCGGCCTGTCCCGGCCGCATTTCTTCGCGCTGTTCAAGGAACAGACCAACCTGACCCCGAACGTCTACTGGAACACGCTGCGCATGGAGGAAGCCGTGCGCCAGCTGCAATGGTCGCAAGAGCCGCTGATCTCGGTCGCCTGCAATCTCGGCTTCACCACCCAGGGCAATTTCTCGCGCTTCTTCCGCGATCATGTCGGCGTGCCGCCGACGCTCTACCGCGAAGCGGCGCGGGCAATGTCCTGAGCCGCCGAGAATCAGACTGATTGATAGGCGCGCAAGACGCGTTGATAAGCGCCGCCCCGCCCGCCGCCCTAGCCTCCTTCCCATCTTTGGGAAGGGAACGAGCATATGGCGAAAGTCACTATCTCCAGCGTCATCGACGCGCCGGTCGAGCAGGTCTGGGCGCGCATCCGCGACTTCAACGGCCTGCCTGGCTGGCATCCGCGCATGGTGGAAAGCCACATCGAGGACGGCAAGGACGCCGCTACCATCGGCTGCGTGCGCAACTTCAAGCTAGTCAGCGGGGCCCGGCTGCGCGAAAAGCTGCTCGACTTCTCCGACGAGAATTTCCTGGTCAGCTATTCGATCCTCGAGACCCCGCAGCCGATCACCAACCACAAGGCGACGCTGCAATTGCGCCGCGTCACCGACGGCAACCGCACCTATGCCGAATGGAGCGCGAGCTTCGACGCAGCCCCCGAGGAAGCCGAGAAGCTCGCCGAGGGCATGGGCGCCAATGTCTTCCAGGGCGGCTTCAATGCCCTGAAGAGCCATTTCGCCGGCAACAGCTAGATCGGGGAGCGCGCCATGTCGCTTGCGCTGCAGACCTTCTCCTCCGTCAAAGACGCCAATGCGGCGCTCCAGGCGGCGGGCACGCGCTATCTCGGCGGCGGCACGCTGGTCGTTCGCGCCGCCAACGAGGGCGACGTTTCCGTTTCCAGCCTTATCCGCGTGACCGAGCCTACCCTGTCGGCAATCAGTGTTTCCGGCGGTAAGGTAAGGCTCGGCGCCTCGGTCACCATGGCCGCGATCGCCCGCCATCCCGAGCTTGCCACGCTCGCGCCGGCCGCGCGCGCCGTCGGCGGGCCGGCGATCCGCAACATGGCGACCGTCGGCGGCAACCTGTTCGCCCCCGCCCCTTACGGCGACTTCACGGTTGCGCTGCTGGCGCTGGATGCCAGCGTTGCCGCCGAGGCCGGCGAAATGCCGATCGAGACTTTCCTGGCGGGCCGCGACACCAGCCGCGCCGTCGTCACCGCTGTCAGCTTTTCGTTGCCCAAGGCGGAGAGCTTCCGCTTCCTCAAAGTATCGCGGGTCAAGCCGAAAGGCGTCTCGGTGCTGAGCATCGCGGCACACCTGCAGTTCGCCACCGACGGCACTGTGACGTCCGCCCGCATCGCGCTCGGATGCATGGCCGACCGGCCGATACGGGCCAAGGCGGCGGAGGAGGCGTTGCTCGGATGCAAGCTCACTTCCGAGGAGATTGCACCGGCGCTTGCCGCGGCGGCTGAAGGAATCTCGCCGATCACCGATCCGATTGCCAGCGCTTGGTATCGCGCGGAGGTCCTGCCGGTCCATCTCGGTCGGCTGCTGCTCGGTTAATGCTTGTCGCCCAAAGCGAGCAGCGGTTTTGGGGATAACGACAAGCACGAAAAAAAGTCCGTGGGGGACGCGCGTCGGTCCGGTTCATCGGGCAGGCGCGAAAGGAGGAAGAATGGCGAAGGTTCCTGTTCAATTCACGCTCAACGGCTCCGAAAAAGCCGAATTCATCGAGAGCGGCACGACGCTGCTGCACGTGCTCCGCGACAAGATCGGCGACACCTCGCCGAAGGGCGGCTGCCATCAGGGCACCTGCGGCGCCTGCTCAGTCATCATCGACGGTGAGTTGAGGCTCTCCTGCCTGACCCTCGCCGAAACCTGCAACGGGGCCGACATCAGGACGACGGCAGGTCTTGCCGAAGGCGGCGTGCTGCATCCGCTGCAGCGCGCCTTCCTCGATGCCTTCGCCACCCAATGCGGCTTCTGCACGCCGGGCATGATCATGGCCGCCAAGGCGCTGCTCGACCGCACGCCCAATCCCAGCCGCGACGACGCGGTCGAGGCATTGTCCGGCAATATCTGCCGCTGCACCGGCTACGAGCCGATCATCCAGGCGGTGCTCACCGCCGCGCGCGCCAATTCGCAGAACGCCGCCTGAGGGAACGAGCCATGGAACTGCGCAAGGACTATTTCGCCGATGTCCGCAAGGACGACCTCCACGAGATCGGCCAGCCGCGCCCGCGGCTCGATTCCCCCGGACATGTCACCGGCAAGACCGCCTATTTCGCCGACCGCAATTTTCCCGGCATGCTGCATCTGAAAATGGTGCGCAGCCCGCACCATCATGCCCGCATCCGCTCGATCGACACCTCGGAGGCGGAAAAGCATCCCGGCGTCGTCAGGGTGCTGACCGCCAAGGACGTGCCGCACAACGTCTACACCATCCTGATCCTGATCCAGATCGGCCCCGAGGACGAGACGGTGCTGGCCGACGGCAAGCTGCGCTGGAAGGGCGAAGCCGTGGTGGCGGTGCTGGCCGAGACCGAGCGCGCGGCGCAGGAAGCCGCCGCCAAGGTCAAGGTCGACTACGAGGTGCTGCGGGCCGTCTTCGACATGGAGGAGGCGCTGAAGCCAGGCGCGCCGATCGTCAACGAATATCACGGCCGGAACTACTACCTCTATGACAGCGGCGAGTGCCGCAAGGTGCGCTTCGGCGATGTCGAGGCAGGTTTTGCCGAGGCCGATCATATCCTCGAGCAGAGCTACCAGTCCTCGCCGATCGAGCATGCGCCGACCGAGACCACCGGCTGCGTGGTGGCGCCGGAGGGCAATGACCGCTTCACCTGCTACACCAACACGCAGGCGATGTTCTTCACTCTCGACAACACCTCGATCATCCTGCAGATGCCGGGCAGCAAGCTCCATTTCGTCGGCGGCACCGTCGGCGGCGGCTTCGGCGGCAAGGTCGACGTCATCGTCGAGCCGATCGCCATCCTCGCCGCCAAGCTGACCGGACGCCCGGTCTCTTTCATCTACAGCCGCGAGGAGGAAATGCAGATTTCCTCGCCGCGCGCCGCCGAGAGGGTCGTCATCAAGGACGGCGTCATGAAGGATGGCCGCATCGTAGCGCGTAAGGTGACGGGCTACACCGATGCCGGTGCCTATTCGCGCCATTCGCCTTACGGCGCGCAAAAGGGCGCCGCGCACTATCCCGGGCCCTACACGATCCCGAATGTCTGGATCGACACCTACTGCGTCTACACCAACCGCACTCCCTCCTCGGCCATGCGCGGCTTCGGCGTCACCATCGGCGATTTCGCGCTGGAGGTGCAGATGGACAAGCTGGCGCGGCTGATCGGCATGGATCCGCTCGAATTCCGCTTCATCAACGCCTATCGCGACGGCGACATGAAGGCGCATCGCCAGCCGACCGAGGGCGCGGCGCTGATCGAGTGCATGCAGGAAGCCTCGCGCGCCGCCAACTGGCCGGTAGCGGAAAAATACATGGCGATGTCCTCCTACAGGAAGGGAGCCTGAGATGGCGATCCGGCGTGGACGCGGCGTCGCCGCGATCAACTATCCGACCGGCATGAACCTCGGCGGCGACCCGACCCAGGCGCTGGTCCATTCGACGCCGACCGGCAATTTCATGGTCACGCTCTCCAGCGTCGATCTCGGCCAGGGCATGAAGCAGATCATGGCGCAGATCTGCGCCGAGACGATCGGCGTGCCGACCGACCGCGTCATCGTCGACACCGCCGACACCGACACCGGCCCGCACTGCATGGGCACCTTCGCTTCGCGCGGCACGCACCGCGCCGGCAATGCCGTCATTCAGGCGGCCAAGGAGGCCCGTCAGGTGATGCTGGAAGTGGCTGCCGAGGAGCTGGAAGTGAATGCTTCGGACCTCGAAACCGATGGCCAGGGCAACATATTGGTGAAAGGCGCGCCGCAGAAATCGATCTCGATCTTCGATGTCGCGCTGGCTGCCCACTTCAAGCGCGGCCGCTCGATCTCCGGCCGCGGCATGTTTCTCATCCCGCGCTCCTATCCGGAAAAGGAGACCGGCGCGATGAAGCCCTCGACCTGCTATGCTCATGCCTGCACGGTGGCCGAGGTCGAGGTCGACGACGAGACCGGCGAGGTGACGGTGCTGACCGTGAAGAACGTTTTCGAGATCGGCCGCGCGCTGAACCCGAAGATGGTCGAGCAGCAGCTCGTCGGCGGTTCCTGGATGGGCATCAGCCACGCGCTCTACGAAACGACCGAGCCCTATTATCCGAACCGAGACCATGGCGCCACCGACTTCAACCAGTATCTGATGCCGGGGCCGGGCGATCTCGCGGCGACTGAGATCATCGTGCTGGAGCGCCCTTCCGCCGATGGCCCGTTCGGCGCCAAGGGGCCGGGCGAGATGTGCGCCAACCCGCAGATCCCGGCCGTCGCCAACGCCGTCTTCGACGCGGTCGGCGTTCGCATCGACACTTTGCCGATCACGCCGGAGCGCATCCTGCGCGCGCTGAAGGCGCAGGCCGCGGGCTGAGCAGAAGATGACCCGCGCCGACGCCGAACAGATCGCCGCTTCGCCGGAAGCAGTGGCGGCGCGCCTTGCCGCCTCGCGCTATCTGGCGGACGACAGCTTGGCGACCGCGATCTTCCTCGCGATCCGGCTCGGCAAGCCGCTGCTGCTCGAAGGCGCGCCTGGCGTCGGCAAGACCGAAGCGGCGAAGGCGGTTGCCGAATTGCTCGGCCGCGAACTGGTGCGCCTGCAGGTGCTACGAAGGCATCGACGCCGGGCATGCGCTCTACGAGTGGAACTACCAGCGCCAGCTGCTCGCCATCCGCCATGCCGGCGAGCACGAGATCGACATCTATGACGACCGCTTCCTGATTGCGCGACCGCTGCTGCAGGTTTTGCGGGCGCCGGAACAGCGCGTGCTTCTGGTCGACGAGATCGATCGCTCGGACCATGAGTTCGAAGCGCTGCTGCTCGAATTCCTCTCCGATTTCCAGATCAGCATTCCCGAGCGCGGTACGATCCGCGCCGAAACGCAGCCGATCGTCATCCTGACCTCCAACCGCACCCGCGAGCTTGCTGAGGCGCTGCGCCGCCGCTGCGTCTATCACTGGATCGGCTATCCCGACGCCGCGCGCGAGGCCCAGATCATCATGCTGCGCTCAGGCCACGTCGCCGAGGCGACCGCGCGCGCGGTGGCCAATGCCGTGCAGCAGATCCGCGCCCGTCCGCTGGCCAAGCCGCCGGGCATCGCCGAAGCCGTCGAATGGGCGAATGCCGCGACCATCCTCGAGAAAGGCGGCAGCCCGTGGTCGGACGCCTTCCGCCGCGCCATCGGCGTGCTGATCAAGGACGAGGAGGACCTGTCCGCGATCGCGCCCGAACTCGGAAGGATTGTCGAGGAGGCGCTGGCGTGATGCGTGATCTCACCGAGCTGACGACGAGTTGGCATCGTCCGCCTATCTCTCAGATGCATGGGGAAAGCTTGCCCCACGCCGCGGCGCCCTTTCTCGGCTTTGCCCGACTGCTGCGCCACCACGCCTTCGCCATCGCACCCGAGCAGGTGACCAGCTTCATGCAGGCAGTGACGCTGCTTGGGCCGCGCTCGATGAACGATATCCACGAAGCGGCGCTTGCGACGCTTGCGCCCTCGCCCGACCGCCGCAGCGAATTCGAGGCGCATTTCCGCGGTTATTTCTATGGCAACGCCAAGCCTTCGATCGAAGGCGAAGAGGACGAAGAAACCCGCGTCAAGGACGATCGCGGCACGCGTGAAGAAGAAAGCCGGACCGTCCGCCAGGAGAAAGGCGGCGAGCTGTCCTCGGCGCTCGAACAATTGAGCAGCCGCGATTTCCAGCGCGACGCCGATGGCCTGGGTTCGTTCCGCCGCCGGCTCGCCTCCGCCCTTCCCGCCCGCCGTTCCTTCCGCACCACGCGCACGCGTTCGCGCGGCATCCTCGACCTCAGGCGCTCGCTGAGCGAGATCGTCAGCGCCGATGGCGACATCCCCGCGCCGCTGCTGCGCCGCCGGCAGACCGTGCCGCGCAAGTTCTTGCTGCTCATCGATGTCTCCGGCTCGATGAAGCTGCACACCGCCGACTACCTCAAGCTCGCGCATGCGGCGGTGCAAGGCGCCGACCGCGCGGAAGTATTCACCTTCGGCACGAGGCTTACCCGCATCACTTCGGCGCTGCGCATCCGAGACCGCGACCAGGCGCTGGCTCGCGCTTCAGCATTGGTAGACGACTGGGATGGCGGCACCCGCATGGGGCCGACCTTGCTTGCCTTCCTATCGGTGCCGCGCTTTTCCGCCTTCGCACGCGGCGCGGCGGTGGTGATCCTGTCGGACGCGCTGGAGCGCGGTGACCATGCCGATCTCGAAACAGCGATCCGCCGCCTGAGCGCCCGCGCCTTCCGGCTCTCGTTGGCGACACCCCTCGCCGGCGATCCGCGCTTCCGCCCGGCGACGGCGGCGCTGCGCGCCATCCTGCCGGTGCTCGACGACCTGGTCGATGGCTCGTCGGTCAGAAGCCTGACCCATTTCATCCTGTCGCTCGCCCGCCCCGCTCAGGCGGCCGAAGCCATCTGGAAAAGGGTATCGTGATGCAGAAAGCCATCGACGCGCACTTCCACATCTGGCGCCAGCAGGACCAGCCCTGGCTGGTCGGACCGATGGTACCGCGCATCTTCGGCCCTTACGAGCCGATCCGCCGCGACTATCCGATCACGGAATTCCTCGAAGACCAGGAAGGCTCCGGGGTCGAGAAGGCCGTCTATGTCCAAACCAACTGGGCCAAGGAGGATTTCGAGAAGGAGGTCGCCTTCCTGCAGAAAACCGCCGACGAGACCGGCTGGCCGCACGCCATCGTCGGCTATGCCGACATGACGGTCGACGATGTCCGGCCGCAGATCGACCGGCTGAAAAAGTATCCGTTGCTGCGCGGCGTGCGCATGCAGCTGCACTGGCACGAGACCCCCGCTTTCCGCTTCGCCGCTTCGGCCGACCAGGTTATCGATCCCAAGGTGCGGAAAAACGTAGCGCGGCTGAACGATTATGGCCTTTCCTTCGACCTGCAGCTCTTCCCGGCGCAGATGCAGGACGGGCTGACGCTGGTCGGCGAAAACCCTCAGACGAATTTCATCCTCACCCATGCCGGTATGCTGACCGGCATGGAGCCGCAAACGACCGAAGCGTGGAAGGCAGGCTTGCAGACGCTGTCAGCGGCGCCCAACTTTTACGCCAAGTTGTCGGGGCTCGGCACCTTCGCGCATCGCAACGATCCGGAACTGATTAGCTACATCGTCGACAACGCGATCGAAATCCTCGGCAGCGGCCGGCTGATGTTCGGCTCGAACTTCCCCATCGAGAAGCTGTGGACCAGCCACGCCGAGCTGATCAAGGCGCACCGCGCGGCGGTGGCAAGACATGGCCAGAAAGCCGAGGCGGACATCCTCTGGAACACGGCGGAGAAGGTCTATCGGCCTGCGTGAGCCGGCGTCTCACTTCACCTCGAACTGCGGATCAATCGGGATCTGCATCGCTGTCACGAGATGGTTGGTCTGGCCAACCGATCGCGTTCATGTCTTTTCGCCCCGATGGAAAGGCCCTGCCGGGCCGCCATCCCGGACGAAAGCTAATCGGCTCAACAGCGGCTCGTCAAATGAATCCGCGTTCAAGAACCCTGCCTCTCCGACTATTTGCCGAGTGGTCGCATCGATTGCCGAAACTGGCGCAATAGGCGGAAACTCTTGGGCTTTTGGCAATTCATTGCCTCGATCGTGCGGCTCGTGAAAGAGCGCATTCGAAGCCTGCGGGGCTGGCGGAATTTACATTCGCAAAAGACAGCGAGCGCGGTGTCAATCGTCCGCGGAGTGGCCCGAGACCTCCGCCCCGGCAGATGGCGACAGGACCATGAAACGGAACGATGCCGCGAGCCCGATCAGCCCGATCGCTATGAATGCGATTCTGAAGTCGGCGAGATCGGGCGTCGCTTCGCCTCCGGCGATCTGCGACAGGTTGAGGATCGCCGCCGCGACCGCCACGCCGAACAGCATCGATACCTGCTGCAGCATGCTGGAGAGCGTCGCCGCCGAGCTCCGCTGCGCCCCGCCGATATCGGCGAAGGCAAGCGTATTGAGCGCCGTGAACTGCATCGAGCGCGTGAGACCAGCGATGAGCATCAGCGCCACCACCAGCACCGGCGACGTCTGCGGCGAGATCGCTCCGCAGGCCATGATCGCCAGCGAGGCGATCAGTCCGTTGACGATCAGCACGCGGCGGAAGCCGAAGCGCCTCAGCGTCGGCGTCGTCACTGCCTTCATGCCGAGATTGCCGAGGAAATAGGCCAGGATCAGCAAGCCGGCATCGACCGGCCGCATCCCGAAGCCCACCTGGAAAAGCAGCGGCAAAAGGAAGGGCGTTGCATTGATCGCGACGCGGAAGATCGTGCCCGCCGACAATGTCGAGACGGCGAAGGTCAGGACTTTGAAGGCGGAGAGGTCGAGCAGCGGATGCGGCGTGCGCAACAGGTGGCGCACGGCGATCCAGCCGATCGCAATGCCGGCGGCAATCAGGGCGACTGTCGGCAGCATGCCGTTCTCGGGATGCGCAAGGCGCTCCAGTCCATAGAGCATCACCGCGAGACCGAGCGAGGTGAGGAAAAGCCCCGCCAGTCGAGCGGCCTCGCCTCGGAATCGCGATCGCCCGGCACGAAGCGGGCGACCAGCAGCAGTCCGGCCAGCCCCAGAGGGACGTTGATGAAGAAGTTCCAGTGCCAGGAGAGATAGGTGGTGATGAAGCCGCCGAGCACCGGCCCGACCACCGGCGCGAACAAGGCCGGCCAGGTGATCAGCGCCGTGGCATTGAGCAGTTCCGATTTGACGGCGTTGCGCAGCACCAGGATGCGCCCGACCGGCGTCATCAGCGCGCTGCCGAGCCCCTGCACGATGCGGGCGCCGACGAACTCGGTCAGGCTTTGCGAGAAGCCGCAGGTGATCGACGCGAGCGTGAACAGCGCGATGGCGACGAGAAAGACGTTGCGCGCGCCAAACCGGTCGGCGAGCCAGGCCGACAGCGGCACGAACACCGCCATGGTCAGCATATAGGCGGTGATGCCGATGCTCATCGCCACCGCCGGCACGCCGAAGGACTGCCCCATCTGCGGCAGCGACGTCGAGATGATGGTCGAGTCGAGCAACTGCATGAAGAAGGCGACGGCGACGATCAGCGCCACGCGCCGTGACCGCCGGGCGGAAGTCTTCGGCTGAAACACGGCCTCGTTGTCGGGAATGCTGGTCATGACGCGCTGGTTGAACAGCATAAGGCTGAACCAGTCCAGAGTTTAACCAACAAACTTTCGTGTCGCCGCGCCGCCTGTTATGGATGAGCGCGGGCCGGCCGAGGGAAATGCATGAAGCCGATCTATATCGACTACCTCAATGCTCTCGACATTGAAGCCCTTGCCATGACCGATGCCGAGATCATCGGCGCCGTCGAAGCCGGGCTCGTCGCCCAGGGCAACGGCCAGACGGTGATCGAGCCGCGCGTCCATCTCGAGCCGGATCCGTCCTTCCATGGCCACTTCAACGTGCTGCGCGGCTATGTGGCGCCGCTCGATGCGGCCGGCGTGAAGATCGTCGGCGATTACGTCGACAACTACCTGCGCGGGCTGCCGTCCGAATTCGGCATCCTCAACCTCTTCGACCCGCGCACCGGCACGCCGCGCGCCATCCTGGACGCCACCGTCATCACCGACATGCGCACCGGCGCCGTCACGGCGATCGGCGCCAAGCATCTGGCCAAAAAATCGTCGAAAGTGCTCGGTCATATCGGCGCGCGCGGCACCGCCTACTGGAATGTGCGCCTGCTCGATCACCTCTTCGACTTCGACGAGATCCGCGTCCATTCGCGCCGCCCGGAAAGCCGCGACGCTTTCGCCGCGAAGCTGGCTGCCGATCTCGGCAAACCCGTCATGGCCGTGGCTGACTGGAAGGGCTGCGTCGAAGGCGCCGACATCGTCGTCGAGGCCTCGCGGCTGCCGGAACCGCAGCCGCTGCTCAAGACTGAATGGATCAAGCGGGGCGCGCTGGTGGTGCCTTACGGCACGATGAGCGCGGTGGAGCTTTCGCTCACCGACATCATGCAAAAGATCGTCGTCGACGACTGGGGTCAGTGCAAGGGCGGCAAGTTCGGCTCGCTGCGCGCCCATGTCGAGACCGGACGGCTGAGCGAGGCGACGCTGCATGCCGAGCTCGGCCAGATCGCGGCCGGCCGCAAGCCGGGCCGGCAAAGCGACGGCGAAACGATCCTGTTCTGGCATCGCGGCCTGTCGCTCTCCGATATCGCGCTCGGCAAGGCGATGCTGGCCAAAGCCGCGGAACACGGCATCGGCCAGAGGCTGCGCTTCGCATGACCCCGCTCGTTCTCACCGGCGCCGGCGTCAGCATCGAGGATGTGGCCGCCGTCGCGCGCAATGCAGGCAAGATCGAAGTCACGCCTGCCGTCATCGAAAAACTGGCCAAGGCGCGCGAGGTCCTCGATGCCGCCGCTGCCGGTGATCAGCAGATCTATGGGCTGAACACCGGGCTTGGCGCCAATCTCGGCACGACAGTCGAAGGCGATGCCGGCGCCTTCCAGCGCCAGCTTCTCGACGGGCGCGGCGCCGCGGTGGGAAACCCATTGCCTACCCAGCTCGTGCGCGCGGTGATGTTCGCCCGCATCGCCATGCTCGCGGCAGGCGGCTCCGGTCTGTCGCCGCATGTCTTCACCGCGCTCGTCGATCTGCTCAACGCCGGCGTCCATCCGGTGATGCCCTCGCTTGGCTCGATCGGCGCCGGCGACCTGGTGCTGATGACGGCGATCGCCCACACGCTGATCGGCGAAGGCGATGCCGACTATCAGAGCAGGCGCATGCCTTCGGCAAAGGCGCTGATGATGGCGCGCCTTGCGCCGGTCGGCTTGGCTCCCAAGGACGGCCTGTCGCTGATCAACGCTTCCGCCGCCTCCACCGGCGCCGGCGCGCTGGCGCTAACCGATGCGCTCTCGGCGCTGGAACAGCAGCAGCAGGCCGGCGCGCTCACCATGGAGGCGCTGGGCGCCAACCGCACCATCCTTGACCCCCGACTGCATCTGGCGCGGCCCGCCGCCTGCCAGCAGGTGGCGGCAAAGGCGTTGCGCGAGCTGCTTGCCCAGGGCGAGGAATCGGCACCGACCACGCTTCAGGATCCGCTGTCGATCCGCTGCATGCCCTCGATCCACGGCGCGCTGATCCAGGCGATCGACCATGCCAGGCTCGCCGTCGAGATCGAGCTTAACGCGTCCGCCGACAACCCGCTGGTGCTCGCCGATGACTTGCTCGTGCTGTCGACAGGCAATTTCCACACCGCCTCGCTGTCGCTGGCCTTCGAGACGCTGGGCCTCGCGATCGCCCAATGCGCGGCGGCTTCCGCCGCCCGCTTCATCCAGCTCACCGGCTCCACCCGCCACGGCCTGCCGAAATACCTTTCGCCGGTCGGCGGCGCGTCCGCCGGCTTCGTGCCGCTGCAGAAGACGGTGGCGGCGATCCTGGCCGCCATCCGCCACAAGGCCAATCCGGTGATGCTCGACTTCCTGCCCGTGTCCGAGGGCGTGGAGGACCACGCCACGCAGACGCCGCTTGCCGTCGCCAAATGCGCCGAGATGATCGTGCTGTGGCGGCGGCTGATCGCCTTAGAATTGATGGCGGCGGCGCAGGCGATCGATCTGCGCGAAGGGCTAACGCTGGCGCCCGCCACCGGAGCGATCCACGCCGCCGTCCGCGCCCATGTGCCGACGCTCAAGGAAGACCAGCCGCTGGGATCCAGCGCCGACGCGCTCCACGCCGTGCTCGCCGATGGGTATTGGCACCCTGCGGTGCACCAAATACTGCTTGTTTAGACTTTTTCGTCCACCTTCTTCATGAAGAGGGTGAGCTCGTCCGGATCCATATGCACGATATGCCTGTCTTCCGGATAGGCGCCGCTGTTGACGTCCGCGACATATTCAGAAAACGCCGCGATGCGCTCCGCCTGCAAACGGTCGTATTCGGCGGCGAAGTTGCGATAGACTTTCGAGTGGCGCGGCATGTGACCGCGATTGGTGCCGAGAATATCTTCGGCAAACAGGTATTGGGCATCGCAGCCCGTGCCCGCGCCCATCGACAGCATGATGAGCGAGGTGCGCTCGGAGATCGCCTTCGCCACCTCGACCGGCACGACTTCGATCTCGGCGCCGATCGCGCCTGCCGCCTCCAGCTGCTTCACCGCCTCGAACACTTTGATCGCCGTGTCGGCGGTCTTGCCGACGGCCTTGAAGCCGCCGGTCCAGGTCGCGCGGGAAGGAATGAGGCCGACGTGGCCAATCACGGGAATGGCATCGTCGGCCATGCGCTTGATGGTAGCGTAGCCAGCGCTGCAATAGACGGCGTCGGCGCCGGCCTTGTAGAGCCGGAAGGCCCAGCGCAGGAAATCGTCCGCCGTGCCGATCTCATAAAAATTGTCGCCCGGCATGGTGAAGAGGCTGGGTGCCGCATCGCGGTATTGCGGATTGAGCACCAGTTCCAGCGGCACCGAGACAATGTCGATGCCGGCGCGCTCGGCGGCTTCCGCCTCTTCCAAGGTCAGCACGCGCAGCATGGTCAGCTGCCGCTTGCCCTTCATGGCGCGCAGATCGGCAACGGTCGGTCTCTTTCGGCTCATCGAACTCTGTTCCTTCGTAGCTTGGCGGGCGGCTGATCAGCCGATTTCGATCAAGACCTTACCGGCCTCGACCTTAACCGGATAGGTCTTGAGGTTGACGCAGACCGGCGCGCCCTTGGCCTCGCCGGTCTTGTAGTTGAAGCGGCCATTGTGCTTGGGGCATTCGATGATGTCGTCCATCACCAGCCCGTCGGCCAGATGCGCCTTTTCATGCGTGCAGAAACCATCGGTGGCGAAGAACTCGTCGTCAGGCGAGCGGTAGATCGCGAAGGTGCGGCCGGCATGATCGAAGCGGATCACGTCCTCCTCGTCCACATCGTCCACCGCGCATGCTTCGACCCATTCCGCCATCGTCTCTCTCCGGATTGATAGACGCAGCCTATTCGGCGGCGGCCGCCGTTATGTCGAGCTCGTGAAATTCGCCGCGATAAGGCTTGGCCGTCGGCGGGAGTTCGCGCTTGAGGTAATAGTCCTCGTATTTCAGCTGCCTGAGCAGCACCGGCCAGACCTCGCGATAGGCATGCCATATCGACGGGTTCGGCTCCGGCAGATCGTGCTTGATCAGCTCATGCAGTTTCGGCAGCGCGTGATAGGGCACCATCGGGAACATGTGATGCTCCACATGGTAGTTCATGTTCCAGTAGATAAACCGGCTGATAGGGTTCATGTAGACCGTGCGCGTGTTGAGCCGGTGGTCGGTGACGTTGTCGGCGAGCCCGACATGCTGCAACAGGCCGGTCATCACCATATGCCAGGTGCCGTAGAGCCGCGGCAGGCCGATCAGCACCAGCGGTATCCATGACCTGAGTGCGATCGCGGTAGCGATCGTCGCGGCATACACGACCATATGCCAGCGCGCCGCGATCACTGCCTTATGCTGCTCCATCTCCGGGATATAGCTCTTCTCGTCGTCCGACAGCTTGCCGAGGGCCTGGCGCACCAGCGTCGGCAGCGAATAGCGGAAGTCGAGGATGCCGGTGAAGGCGAGCGCCGCCTTCAAGAGGTCCGGCGGCCGCATCACCGCGATTTCGGCATCGCGGCCGACGATGATGGTGTCGGTGTGGTGGCGGGCGTGGCTCCAGCGCCACTGCACCGGATTGCGCATCAGCATGAACGAGGCGATGTGATAGACGACATCGTTCATCCAGCGTGTGCGGAAGGCGGTGCCGTGGCCGCATTCGTGCCAGCGCGAGTCGCTCGACGAGCCGTAGAGCACGCCATAGACGAACAGGAACGGCACGACCCACCACGTACCCCAGAACCAGACGATGCCGGCGGCCGAGCCCAGGATCGCCGCAATCCAGATCATGGTGTCGCGAATCGCCGGTCCGTCGGAACGCTGCATCAGCTCCTTCATGCCCTTGCGCGCCACGTCGGTGTGATACCACTCGGCCGAGGCAAGCCCGGTCTCGATCGCCTTACGCGTGCTTTCGCCGACAAGGCTGTAGTCGCGCTTCTTTGCCGTCACATTTGCCTCCAATCTTCGCGCACCGCTGGCGATCCGGTCCGCCGGCCGGAGGGCTCGCCATGGATAATTGTCGCGCTCATGCCCTCGCCCGCTAGTCGTGGAAACTTGCCGGAGGGCTGAGGATAATCCTGCGCGGGCTGGCGGGCGATGGCCGCGATCCTACCTTCGGCGCCGGCGATCGCCCCCTTGCCATCGAGGACGCGGAACACCGCGTCATAGGAACGGCTCTCGTCATGCTCCAGCCAGATCATCTCGCCACGCTCGCGCGCGGCAAGGTTGCCGAGCACATGGTGGGTCGAGGGCTCGATGCCGAGCGCATACTGGCCGGCCTGGAAATTCTGCCACTGATAGCAGCAAGGCAACTGGTCCTTACGGGTGACGACCTCGAAGCCGAGACCGAGGCGATCGTTGACAACCGCGACCGGTACCTCGCCGTTGCCGTCAGCTCCGAGTTCGTGCTGCCAGACCTGCTCGCTGAAGCCGAGCTGCGGCGCCGGCACGGTATGGTAGCCGACCTTCTGTGCTTGATAGCGCTCGTCGCCATGCGCGGCCCAGACGACGTCGCGGATCGGCGCCAGATAGCGCGAGCCCTCGTCGAGCAACGGGTGCCCGACATTGACGTGGTAGAAATACATGTGCGGGGTGCGGTGGAAGCCGTGATTGACGACGCGGTCCGAAAGCCGGATCTCGTTGCCGCCGACATCGGCCTCGATGCGACGGATGAGATGCAGGTCCTCGCCGAACACGCTTGCCTGCTGGACGATGCCTTCCGCCCACAGCACGCAGCGGTCGCCGTCCCAGGCTTCGCCATAGCCTGTAAGCCGCGCCGGAATGGTGCCGATGCGTCCATGCAGCGAATGCGTCACGGTCTTGCGGCCGGGATAATTGTAGTTCTCGGCCGGCACCTCGTTGCGGCCGAGAATGTGATCGAGGCCGCAGGTGACCAGCAGGCCGGAGAAGGATCGCCCCCAGGCAAAACCGTCCTCGCCCTCATAGTCGTGCAGACCGGGATGGCGGAAGCCGCTCGGCGAGTGCCAGCCGATCGCCTGGCCCTTGTACTCGCAATCGGCGATGTCGAGCGCGCGATCGACGAGCGCGGTGAAGCGCAGGCCCGATCCCGTGCGGAATTCGAGCATGCGGATGCCGCGCTCGACGCCGTCGCCAAGTGTCATCAGCCGCACGCCGGCGAATTGCGACAGCATGCCGGAGCGTTCAGCCACTTGCCTTCGCGACAACGTCTTGCCGTAGAGATCTACCATGCAGCGCTCGGGTTTCTGACTTTCAACGTCGGTGCCCCATGCCTGTCTCAGAGGCCGTTCTCGCGGAATTTCCCGTCGAGGAATTTCTTGGCGCGCGGCACGTCGTCTTCCGACAGATGCTCGATGATGACCGGGATGTTCGGATGCTTCTCGGCGAGCCGCTGGAGATAGAGGTCGTAGTTCAGCGAGCCGAGGCCCGGCGCCGGTAGCTCGATCTCGCCGACGCCGCGGAAGGTATGGCTTTCCATCGCGTCGTCGTCGCCGATATCGGCATGCTTTTCCGACTTGTCGCTGCCCGAACGCTTCACGTCCTTGGCATGCGCTATTTTGATCTTGTCGGTCAGCGTATCGAAGACCTGGTTGAGGATCTGGTCCATCCGGTCGATGTTGTGGGTCTCGAAATAGTTGGTCGGATCCATCAAGAGGCCGAGACCAGGATGGTCGACCTGCGCGAACATCTTCACCGTCTCCTCGACCGACCCGACGACGTTGTTGACATAGGTTTCGAGCAGGAAGACCGCGCCGTGGTCGTAAGCGGTCTGGGCGAGGTCCGCGATCACCTTGCGGCATTCCTCAAAGCCTTCCTCGGTCTTGTTCTTCGGGTGGTGCACCCAGTCGGACTCGGTGTTGTAGGTGCCGGTTTCCGAGATCACATACGGCGAGCCGAAATGGCGGGCGTTGCGGATGATCTCCTTGAGATAGCCGACGCGCTTCTCGCGCTCCGCCTTGTCCGGATGGATGATGTTCGTGTAGCCCGACACGCAGCAGACCGGCAGATTGTGGTCGCGGAAGGTGTCACGCACCTTCTTCGCCTTGTCCTTGGTGATCTGGCCGGCCGACAGGTCGATGTCCTTGAAATGCAGGTCGAGCTGCACCGTGTTGAAACCGAGGCCGCGGATCTTCTTCGCCGTCTCTTCGAGGCCATACGGGAAATAGCCCGTGAAAATGCCTGCCTGCATCATGGTGTGAATTCCTCCCTGTAAGCGATTCAGTTGATTGGTTGATTCAGTTGCCAGTGTTTTCAGGTGATCGAGATTTCGGAGAGCTTGACCGTGCGGCCCGAGGCGATGGAGCGGTAGCCCGCCTCCACCAGCGCCATGGTCTTGACGTTGTCGGCGACGGAAAGCGCCGGTGGCGTGCCTGTCTTCACGGCATGCTGGAGCTGCTCCATCACGCCGATGAAGGCCTGCGGGAACCACATGGTGCTCCAGCTCGGGCTCACCCATTCGCCGCCGGTCGTCTCGGTCGAAGCATAAGTCAATGTCGAGGCCGCCCCGGTCGGCCAGCCGATCGTGCCCTTGGCGACACCCTTGGTGCCGTCGACGCGCCAATTGATGTGCTGGTCGTCCTTGTAACCTTCCTGGCGCGGGCCCGACCAAACGTCCTCCAGCGAAACCGCAAGCACGCCCGACGGGAAGCGCAGCGTCGACACCGTGATGCCGTCGGAATGGTCGAAGCGCGTGCGCGGGTCCTTGCGCGTCAGCGTCGTGATCTCGTCGGGATCGCCGAACAGGAAGCGCAACACGTCGAGATGGTGCACGCTCATATTGGCGAGCGTAAGCCGGTCATAGTCCTCGAGGAAAGTCTGCCAGTGCGGGATCGCATGCATGTCGATCTGCGCAAAGACGATGTCGCCGAGCTCGCCATTGTCGATGATCTGCTTCAGCACCCGCATCGACTGGTCGTACCGCATGTTCTGGTTGACCGAGAGGATCTTGCCGGCCTTGGTCGCCTCGTCGCGCAGCTTGACCGCCTCCTCCACCGTCAGCGCCAATGGCTTCTGCGCCAGGATCGCCTTGATGTGCTTCTGCTTCAGCGCGTGGCGGATCAGCGCCGGCTGCTGGTCGGGCGGGAAGGCAAGGTCGATGATCTCGACTTGTTCGTCCTCGATCAGCTTTTCCGGCGTGTCGTGCACCGTCGGGATGCCCCAGCGGGTGGCGACCTTCTGCGCATTCGCCTTGGTGCGCGAGGCGATCGCCACCACCGGAAAGCCCGCTTCCTTGTAGGCTGCCAGATGGCACTCGGCCATGATCATGCCGGCGCCGACGCAGCCTATTTTGTAGTCCTTGGTGCGAACCTTAACGTCCGGCTCGAAGCCTTTGCTTGCCATGTCCTCCTCCCGAAATTCTGTCGTCGCGGCTGCCGTCACAAAGCGTCTCCGTCCTGGCCGAAATAGTGCACTCTGGCCGGCTCGCAGGATATCGCCACCATCGCGTCCGGCCGGACGTCGGGCTGGCCGCGCAACAGTGCCCGCAGCTTTGACTGCCCGGCGGCAAGAGTCACGACCGTGTAGCCACCAAGCGGCTCGACCTCGAACACCCGCGCCGGGCGGCCCGCGCTCCCTTCCGCCGGCTCGCTGTCCACCCAAGGCCGGACCTTGATGTCCTCCGGCCGCAGCCCGATCTCGATCGCTTCGGCCGGCGCCTTGTCGTCGGCAATGCGGATTGCGCCTTCGGCCGCCTCGACCCCGCCGGCGCCACGCACCGACGGCAGGATGTTCATCATCGGCGAGCCGAGCATCCGCGCCACATAGGCGCTAGCCGGACGGTCGTAGATCTCGGCCGGCGCGCCGATCTGCCTGATCCGGCCGTTCTCCAGGATGGCCATGCGGTCGGCGACCGACATCGCCTCCTCCTGGTCGTGCGTGACGTAGATCATCGTCTTGCCGAGATCGCGCTGGATGCGCTTCAGCTCGACGCGTGTTTCCTCGCGCAGCCGCGCATCGAGCGCCGAGATCGGGTCGTCCATCAGATAGGCAGCAGGGTCGCGCACCAGGGCCCGCGCGATCGCCACGCGCTGCCGCTCGCCGCCGGAAAGCTGCGCCGGCGGCTTGTGCAGGATATGGCCGATATGCAGCTTGGCCGCTACATCGGCGAGGCGCTTTTCGATCTGCACTTCCGCCACCTTCCGCTCGACCAGCGGGAAGCGCACATTGTCGCGTGCGCTCATATGCGGAAACAGCGCCAGGTTCTGAAACACCATGGCGACGTTACGCTCGGCCGGCGAGACGCTGCTGACCGGCTTGCCGCCGATCAGGATCTCGCCCTCGTCCGGCGTTTCCAATCCGAGCACCAGTCGAAGGATGGTCGACTTGCCCGACAGCGGCGGACCGAAGAAGCAGAAGAACTCGTTGTCGTCGACGGTGAACGAGGCGTCGTTGACGGCAAGTGTGGTGGCGTAGCGCTTGGTGACATTGCGGAAGACGATATCGGCCATGGGTCAGCCCGCCCTATAGGTTGCGGACAGACTGCCAACCTTGGCCCTGCCCCTCATCCGCCTGCCGGCACCTTCTCCCCGTATGGTGACGGGGAGAAGGGAGCTGGCCGCAACGCTGGCGCCCCCCTCTCCCCGTTCTTCACGGGGAGAGGGTAAGGGTGAGGGGCGGCGCTGACGTGGAGATAGTTGCACGGACATTTTCAGCCTCCCGCCCTCAAAGCGAGTCCGCTGGCAGCGTCGAAGACGCGCACCGACGAAGCGGGCGGCGCGACAATCGCGGTTTCTCCGATCGACAGCCCGACGTCGTTCTCGAACACCGCCTTCACGGCGCTCTCGCCTTCGCCCAGATGCACGATGGTGCGCGCGCCGATCCGTTCGACGAAGCTCACCAGTATCGACAGCCCACGCGCGGCGAGCGTCACCTGTTCCGGCCGGAAGCCGTAGAGCACCTCTCCGCGCGCCGCGCGCACCGCCGGGACAAGCTGCTCCGGCAAGGGCGGCGTGACGCCGAGCGGACCGAGATCGATGACCAGGCCGCGATCGCTTTCAGCCGGCCGGCCTTTGAGCAGGTTCATGCCCGGTGCGCCGATGAAGCGGGCGACGAAGACATTGGCCGGATTGTTGTAGACCTCGAGTGGCGTGCCCACCTGCTGCAGCACGCCGTGATCCATCACCGCGATGCGGTCGGCCATGGTCATCGCTTCAAGCTGGTCGTGCGTGACATAGACCATGGTCTGCTTGAACTGGCGCTGGAGCTGCTTGAGTTCGGTGCGCATCACCGCGCGGAACGCCGCGTCGACATTGGACAGCGGCTCGTCGAGCAGGAAGATCGCCCGCTCCATGATCGCCGAGCGGCCGATCGCCACGCGCTGCAGGATGTTGACCGAAAGCCTGTCCGCCTTGCGGTCGAGCAGCGGCGAAAGCTGCAGCATCTTGGCGATGGCGCCGACGCGGCGGTCGATCTCGGCCTTGCCGGCGCCGCGCATCCTCGGCCCGTAGGCGAGGTTCTGGCGCACCGTCATATGGGTGAAGATGGCATAGTTCTGGAAGACGAAGCCGACGCCGCGCCGCCCCATCGGCACGCCGGCCATGTCGCGCTCGCCGAACAGGATTTTTCCGCCGGTCGGCTCCTCCATCCCGGCGATCATGTTCATCGTCGTCGACTTGCCGCAGCCCGAGGGCCCGAGCAGGGCCATGAACTCGCCGTCGGCGATTTCGAGGTCCATCGTCTTCAGCGCGGTGAAGTCGCCGAATTTCTTGACCAGGTTCTTGAGGTGGATCGCGCTCATGCCGTCATCTCCCGGGTCTTCGCCATGCGCTTCATGGCGTAGACCGCGACGATCGAGAGCACGATGAGGATGGCGAGAGCGATGGCCGCGACATAGCCCCAGATCAGGTCCTGCGTGGTGACCTTGTAGATGTAGACGGAGATCGTCTCGGTGGCGACGCCGGGGCCGCCGCCGGTCATGATGTAGAGCGTGTCGAAGATCTTGAAGTTCTCGATCACCCGGATCGCCAGCGCGATGACGATGATCGTCTTCATCTTTGGCAGCACGATGGTGGTGAAGCGCTGCCAGGCATTGGCGCCGAGCAATGTCGCCGCCTTCATCTGATCTTCCGGCACGCCGACGCGGCCTGCAAGCAGGACGAGGAACATCAGCGGCGTCCACTGCCAGATGTCGGCGATCATGACGGCGATCAGCGCCAGGTTCGGATCGGAAAGCCAGGCGATGGTGACGGGCGCGCCGATGATCCTCGACAGGATGTCGTTCACCGGGCCGCCCGACTGGAACAGCATGAAGAACATGTAGCCGGCGACCGCGGGCACGACCATCATCGGCATCAAAAGGATCGAATAGAAGATGCGCTTGCCCGGAAAGTCGTCGGCGAACAGCGTTGCCAGCGCTAGGCCCAGCAGGAACTCCGCCGGCACGCAGACCAGCATGACGACCGCCGTGCGCTTCAGCGCGCTCCAGAAGCGCGTATCGGCGGCAAGATCGGTGTAATTGGCGAAACCGTTCCACATCTCCCAGGCGTTCCACCAGCCGACGCCCGAAAGCGGCGACCAGTCGGTGACGCTGATGTAGAGCTGCATGAGCAGCGGAAAGGCCGAGATGAACAGCACCAGGATCTGCGCCGGCAAGGTCAGCCGGAAACCCAGCCGCGCGCCCTCGTCCCGCTGGGCCGGCTTGCCGGTCGCGGCGTCCATCTTGCCCTTCGAAATCGTCGCGGTCACCGCGCTCATTGCTTGAGCGCTCCGAAGGTCAGCCCACGCACCAGATGGCGCTGGATGGCGATGCCCATGATGACCGGCGGCACCGCCGCGATCAGGCCGAGCGCGGCCTTGGCGCCATAGAGCTGCCCGGTCATCGATGACGACAGCGAGGCCATGTAGACGGGGATCGTCACCCATTCGCGCGTCGTTAAGAGCAGCGCGATCAGATAATCCGACCAGTTGAGGATGAAGACGAAGAGCGCGGCGCTCGCCAGCGGGGCGCGCATCATCGGCAGCGTGATGCGGGTGAAGACACGCAATCGCGAGCAGCCTTCGACCAGCGCCGCCTCCTCGATCTCGCGCGGCATGTCGTCGAAGAAAGTCTTCATCAGCCAGAAGGCGAAGGGCAGCGTGACGATGCCGTAGACCAGCGCCAGCCCCCACCAGCTGTCGGTGAAGTTCAGGAACGACCACATGATCATCACGGGGATCATGACGGCCATCGGCGGAAACAGCCTCAGCTGGATCAGCGCCAGCGGCAGGTTCTGGCCGGAGCCGAAGCGCGACAGGCCGTAAGCGGCCGCGGTGCCGGCCGACATGGCGATCGCGGTTCCGAACACCGCCGAGAGCAGCGAAGACAGGATCGGCTTCAGCGCCGTGTGATCCAGCGCGACGATCAGGTCGTTGGTGGATTCACCGAACACAAACTGGAAGTTGGCGAGCGTCGGATGCTTCGGCCACCAGGTCAGGTCGGTGCCCGTAGCCGACCACTCGCCGATCGGCTTGAAGGCCATCGACACCATCCACAGGATCGGCACCAACGTGACCGCGATCGCCGCGAGAATCGCGGCGTAGCGGAAGATCTCGAATGGAACGGAACGCTTCATCTGGCTGCTTTGCTGGTGGCGTTGCTTGCGGAGGGGAGGAGCAGTCGCCCCTCCCCTCCAGTACTGATCCAGGGAGACGGATCAGGCGATCGAATCGAGAACCGTGGGCCAAGCCTCCTTGTTGGTCTTGATGGCTTCGAGGAGCTTGTCCTCGCCGGTGCGCCGCGCGATCTTCTTCCACTCGGCCTCGGTGTCGGCCATGGCCTGCTCGGGCGTCTTGGCCTTGGTCAGCGCGGCGACGAGGTTCTCGTCGAGCGCGTTGTGGAAAGCCGTAGCACCGGGATAGTTGATGGTCGGCACGGTGCGCGCCACCGTCTCGCGCACCACGTCCATGTGGTAGGCGTGATAGGTCTGGCGGACCAGCGGATCGGAGAAGTCGGACAGCCGGAACGGATCGAAATAGCCGCCCGGATTGGCCGTCATCCAGGCATAGATGCGGCTCGATCCGACCCATTGCAGGAAGAGGTAGCAGGCTTCCGGATTCTTGGACTGCGCCGAAACCGAAGCCGACAGGTTGAGCCACAGCACCGAGCGGCTGACCAGCTTGCCGTCGATCTCGCGGCCGGGCGGCAGCATCGAACCGATCTTGCCAGTGACCAGCGAATCCTTGTTGCCGGCATTGTCGAGGAATTTCGGCAGGTTGGAGAAGGCGCAGGTCATCGCAGCACCCCCCTTGGCGAAGTTGCCGTACTGTTCCGGCCAGCCCCATGAGATCGCATCCGGCGAATGGTGCGAGAGCGAATCGACATATTCCTTCGTCGCCGCGATGCCCTGCTCGGAATTGATCAGCGGCTTGCCTGCGTCGTCGAACAGGTACTGGTTCGGCGAGGCCATCGAGACATAGCGCTGATACCAGTTGGTGTAGCCCCAGCCCTGGTTGCGCAGGTCGGTCGAGCCGAACAGCCCCTTGTCTGGGCGGTGGAAGAAAGCGGCGATGTCGCCGTGCTGCTTCCAGGTCCTGGGCGGCGCGAGATCGTAGCCATACTTGTCCTTGAAGGCCTTCTTCTCGGCTTCGTCGCCGAACAGGTCGGTGCGGTAGACCCAGGTCTGGAAATCGCCGTCGAGCGAAACACCATAGGTCGAGCCGCGATACTGGTTGAGCAGCGACACGCCCTTGGCGCCGTTGACGTAGCCGCGCGCCGGATCGTCCCATGCCGGCTTGTGCTGGGCGACGAAGTCGTCGAGCTTGATGATGCCGCCGGTCTCGGCGAGATCGCCGAGGCGGTTCCATTCCACCGCGTAGATGTCATAGGCCCCACCCTTGGTGGAGATATCCTGCATCGTCTTGGTGAATTCCTGGCCGTTCGGCACGCCGACGATTTCGAGCGGAATGCCGGTTTCCTTTTCCCAGAGATCCTGATCGACGGCGCGCCGGCCGGGAACGGCTGCGTCAGCTGGCCGATCGAACCGTCCGAAAGGCCGAGCACGATCTTGGCCGGCGCCTTGCCGGCACCCTTCATCGCCTTGATCGCTTCGATGGCGCGCCCTTCCGGTGTATCGGGCCCGTATTGGTAGCGCTCGGCGCCATCGAAGCCGGTCGGGCCGCCGATCATGCCGGGCGCCAGCGCGTCCGCCGCAAAGGCGCGGCCGGGACGAATGAATTGCGGGGCGATACCTGTCGCGGCGACAAACACCGCCGCCTTTCCTCCGGACGCCAGCAGGCGGCGCCGCGAGACGCGGATCAAATCAGTCATTGGAACTCCTCCCTCAAGGGCCTGTTCCTCCATGGCCCTTATGAGGGATATTGACGGAACCGCATCGAGCCTGTCAACATCATAAATACTCAAAACACGTCATAAGATCGCAAATGAGGGAGAGAATGCAGTTCGCCGAGCTTGTCACGTCGCGCCCATTGCTTGGATTTGAGGGGCTTTCGCATCGATCCGGCCAATTTTTCCGGACCTTCTTTGCCTTGTGTAACGCGTCGGCTTGCGTACGAGCCAAGGCCGGTTACATCATTTCACATCAGAATCGCGGTCGCCGCTGAGGCGTTTTCCGGAGCTGATTGGGAGCTGCGGATTTTGATGCTTGCGATGAGGTGCTCGACGTGCGGTCAACCCTGACAGACATAGCCCGGGAAGCCGGCGTTTCTCCCGCCACGGTCGACCGTGTGCTGAACAACCGTCCCGGAGTGCGGGCCCGCACGCGCGAGATCGTCATCGAAATGGCGCAGCGCCTGGGCTACATTGCCGAAAGCCCGAACGGCACCCCGCAGCGAACCGTCCCGGGCCAGACGATCAGGCTCGACTTCGCGCTGCCGGCCGGCACCAACTCCTTCATCAAGCTGCTGCATCGCCACATCGAGGCCCAGGCGCAGACGCGGCCCGATCTCGACGTGCGCGTGACCACCATCGAGGGCTTCAATCCCGACCGGCTCGCGCGCCTGCTTCAGGACCTGCATGGCCAGACGCAAGGTGTCGGCGTCATCGCGCTCGACCACCCGACGGTGCGCGAGGCGATCCGCTCGCTGTCAGCCAGCGACGTCAAGGTCGTCACCATCGCCTCCGACATCCTGCATGTGCCGAGGGTTGCCTATATCGGCATCGACAATCGTGCCGCAGGCCGGCTGGCCGGCTATCTGCTCAACCGCTTCATGGGTGCCGGCCGCCCGGGCAAGGTCGCGCTGTTTGCCGGCTCGCTTGCCTATCGCGGCCATGAGGAACGCGAGATGGGCTTTCGCCATATCCTCGCGGAGGAATCCCCGAACCTCGAAATCGTCGAGATGCGCGAAATGCTCGACGACCGCGAGAAGGCCTATTCTGAGGCCTCGGCCCTGCTTGAGCGCCATCCCGACCTCGCGGCCATCTACAATGTCGGCGCCGGCAACACCGGCATCGCCCGCGCGCTCAAGGAACGCGGCCGGGCGAAGGAGGTTCTCTTCCTCGGCCATGAGGTGACGGACGGCACCAAGGAGCTCCTGCTCGACGGCACGCTCGATGCCGTGATCGACCAGAACCCACGCGTGGAGGCGCGCGAGGCGCTCAACATTTTGTCCCACGCCGTCAGGGGGCTGCCTTACGAACTGCACCAGCCGCGGCTGCAGGTGATTTTTCGCGAGAGCATCCCGGAGATTTAGGCCTCTCCCAAAACTTCACCGATCGGCTAGTTCCTCGACACAAGATTTTGAAAGGTTGCCGTTTGTCGGCGGGCACGATTTTCACTGTTCAGTTCTGTGAAATCAGCGCAAACGCTGGGGATTGGCTGACGTCTCCCCAACCTCGTCATCCCAGGGCGGAGCAGCGCGAAGCGGCGTCGCGGAGACCCTGGGATAACGACGGGATAGGAGTTTCGGCCAATCTCCAAGGCATGCCGCCTCCGTCTACCGGTCAAAATTTCTGTACTGGGGAACTAGACTAGCTCAAGCGGCGATAAGCACCGTGCTTTCGGACGACCAGCTGAGAACCACCGGCTGGCCTTCGGCGAGGCGTTCGGCGCCCGAGTTCTGGACGATGACTTTCAGCGTCTGCCCGTCGTGGTCGACAAAGTAAGTGCTGTTGTTGCCGGCGAAAATGCGTTTCGAGACCCGCCCCTTCAGCACATTGGCAATGTCGGCACCGGCAGTGGCAGCGCCGGTCGAAATCCGGATGCGCTCCGGCCGCACCGCACAGCTTGCTTTTGTGCCCACCGCGACAGACGCACCCGAAGCGGCGGCGATCGCCGTGCCGTCCGGCAGCCGGATCCCGTTGCCCGTGGCATCGCCGCGAAAGATGTTGGCGTCGCCAAGAAAAGTCGCGGCGAACTCGCTTTGCGGCCGGTCGTAGATTTCCTCCGGCGGTCCTTCCTGCACCAGCCGGCCGTCGCGCAGGATGCCGATGCGGTCGCTCATCGTCAGCGCTTCTTCCTGGTCGTGCGTGACGAAGATGGTGGTGATGCCGATCTCGCGCTGGATGCGCTTCAGTTCGATCTGCATGTCGACGCGCAGCGCCTTGTCGAGCGCGCCGAGCGGCTCGTCGAGCAGCAGCACGCGCGGCTTGGTGACGATGGCGCGCGCCAGCGCAACACGCTGGCGCTGGCCCCCGGAGAGCTGATGCGGCCGGCGGCCGCCAAGCTTGCCGAGCTGGACGAGATCGAGCGCGCGCTGCACCTCGGCAGCGATCGTCGCCTTCGGCTCGCCGCGCACCGAAAGGCCGAAGGCGACGTTCTCGGCAACGCTCATGTTGGGAAACAGCGCATAGTTTTGGAACACCATGCCGATGCGCCGCTTCTCGACCGGCACCCGCTCGACGCTTTCGCCGCCGATGGCGATGCGGCCCGTGTCCGGAAAATCGAAGCCGGCTATCTGGCGCAGCAGCGTGGTCTTGCCGCTGCCCGATGGCCCGAGCAGCGCATAGAAGCCGCCGTCAGGGAAATCGATCGAGACGTCGTCCAGCGCCTTGTGCGCGCCGAAGCTGCGAGAGACGTTCGCTACCTGGACGCCTGCCATTATTTTTCTCCGCCGAATTTGAAGAAGCGTGCCGTGAGCAGCATCAGCGCCATCGACACCACGATGATGATCGTTGAGACCGCATTGATCTCCGGCGTGAACCCCTTGCGGATCGCGGCGTAGATTTCGACCGGCAGTGTCGTCTGGCCGGGCGTCGACAAGAAGTACGAGACCACGAACTGGTCGAACGAGACGGCGAATGCAAACAGCCCGCCGGCAATGACGCCCGGCATGATCCACGGCAAGGTGACGCGGTTTGTAACCTGCCACTGGTTGGCGCCGAGCGAGCGCGCCGCCTCCTCCAGTTCAGGTGCAAAAGTCTGCAGCCGCGCGGACACGACGACGATCACATAAGGCAGCGCCAGCGCGACATGGCCGAGCAGGATGGCGACAAGCCCGCGACCGATGCCGATGCCGAAGAAGAAGATCAGCATCGCCGTGCCGGTGATCAGCCACGGAATGGCGATCGGCGGGAACAGCAGCGCCTGCAGGAACTTCTTGCCGCGGAACTCGTAGCGATAGAGCGCCAGCGAAGCCATCGAGCCCAGCAGCGTCGAGATGATGGTGGTGATGATCGCGATCTCGATGCTGTTCCAGGTCGCTGATATCAGCTGGTCGTTCTGCCAGAGCGAGGCATACCAGTCCGTCGTCCATTCGAACGGCAGCTGATAGAAGGGCGAGGCGTTGAACGACATCAGCGCCATGATGATGATCGGCAGGTAGAGAAAGGCGAGCAGCAGGAAGATGTAGAAGCGCCCGAGCCATTCGAGGATGCGCGTCGTCGTCATCAGCCGGCCCTCCGCAAGACCGGAGCGGCCAGCGCTAGGATGATCAGCACGACGGCGAGCAGGATGAAGGACAGCGCAGCACCCAGCGGCCAGTTGAAGACGGCGACGAACTGATCCTCGATGACGGTGCCGTAGAAGGTGCCGGTGCGGCCGCCAAGGATGCGCGGCTCCATGAAGGAGCCGACGACCGGCACGAAGATCAGCGCCGCTCCCGCGATCAAACCGGGCATCGACAGCGGGATGATCACTCGCTTGAGCACCTGCAGCCGCGAGGCGCCGAGCGAGCGCCCGGCCTCGAGCAGCGAGTCGTCGATCGCCTGCAGTGTGAGATAGCAGGTCAGCACCATGTAGGGCACATAGGAGTGCACCAGACCGATGATGACGGCCGGATAGGAATACATGAGGTCGATGTTGATCTTGAACGGCAGCACGGCGTTGAGCGCCGTATCGAGAATGCCGCCCTCGCGCAGCACCATCGCCCAAGAGAAGATGCGCACCAGCCCATTCGACCAGAACGGCAGGATGACAAGCAGGAAGATCGCCTCGCGGCTTCGGCCTTTGAGCACCTTGGCCAGCACATAGGCCGCCGGATAGCCGACAACGACGCACCATAGCGTCACCTCGAGCCCGAGCCGCAGTGACGCAAGAAGAAGCGTCGAATAGAGGCTTTGCGAGAAGAAGGCCGCGTAGTTGCCGAGCGTGAACGCCCATTCCTTCCCGGCCAGCGGCAGGTCGGTCATGAAGGAGAAGAACACCATGGCCGACAGCGGCAGGAAGATCGCCACCGTCAGCCACAGATAGGCAGGGAGGAGAAGCGGCAGGGCGGGCTTAAGTCCGCGGCGCGAACCGGTCGCGAGCTGGTCACCCATCTTGCTTCTCCTCCCCGAAAGGCGCCGATTACTTCACGTTGACCTTCAGCTCCTGCCAGAGCGCCAGATACTTCTCGCGCTGTTCGTCGGTGATCGGCGCCTGGAACTGGATGCGCTTGGCGACCTCGGGGCTGCCCATGACCTTGCGGTTGAAGGCATCCGCGGGCAGTGCGGCGACCGCCTTGGTGTTGGCCGAGACCGGAGCGCCGACCTTGGTGACCCACTCGACGTAGAATTTCGGGTCGATCATGTAGTTGATGAAGGCCTCGGCGCCGGCGACGTTCTTCGAGCCGGCGGGAATTGAGAAGGCGTCGAGCCAGGCGACGGCGCCTTCCTGCGGGATGACCAGCGAGACCGGCAGCTTGAAATGCGTCTTGGCGCGATCGGCCGAGCCGCTCCAGTAGGTGCCGATGTCGATCTGGTTGGAGGCGACCATCTGGTTCCAGTCATTCTCCGAGCTCCAGAAGGTCTTGATCTGCGGCATCAGCGAGGTGAGCTTCGCCTTGACCGCGTCCATGTCCTTGATGTCGTTGATGTTCTGCCCCGATGCAATCGCCCCGAACTGCACCGCCTCGACGGCATCGTCGCGGATGATGACGCGGCCCTTGTGCGCCGGGTCCCACATCTCGGCGATGCTCGTCGGCGGCTTGTCGAAAGACTTTTCGTTGATGGCAAGAGCGGTCAAGCCCCACACCCACGGCACGCCATAGACCTTGCCGTCATGGTTGAGCATCGGCGAGCCGGCCTTGTCCTTGCTGACGTCGGCATAGTTGGAAAGCTTCGAAACATCGATCGGCTGGATCAGCTTGCCGGCCATCGCCTGGTCGTTAAAGGCGGCATTGATCATCACGACGTCGTAGAGGCCGGGATTGGTCCTCAGCTTCGTCAGCATCTCCTGCTCGGAGTTGAAGAAGTCGTTGACCACCTTGAAGCCGGTCGCCTTCTCGAAGTTGGCGACAGCCCATGGCTCGTCGGCGCCATAGCCCTTCCAATTGAGCACATGCACTTCTTCGGCGGCCTGGGCGGAGAGCGTGAATGCTGAAACGACGACGGCGGTCGCCGTCAGAAAAGCGGTCAGTCTGGGCATGCGCATGTTTCTTTCCTCTCATTGTTTGCCCGGTTTGCGGGCTTGTTAAGTTGTGGCCTCTTGTTCCCGGCAATGCGCGACCGCCGCTTGATCGCGCTGGGCAAGGAATTCCCGGATTTCGTTGTCGGTCGGCGCCGACGACCCGCCATGGCGGGTGACCGAAAGCGCCGCCGCCGCGTTGGCGTAGCGAGCTGCCTCGGAAGGCGGCATGCCACGTGAAAGGCCGCTGACGAACGCGCCAATGTGGGTATCGCCCGCGCCATTCGTATCGACGGCAACAACCTCGAAGCCCGCGATCGCCCGCGTGCCGCTTTCGGTCATCCGCAGCAGGCAGCCATGGGCGCCGGAACGGATCACCACACCTGCCGCCTTTGGACAATGCTCGGCAAGCAGCCGTACAGCGACAGTCTGTGCGTCACCGGCGCCGGCGATTTCTGCGGCCTCATCGGTGTTGCAGCTCAGCCATGTCGTGCGCGTGAGCACCCGATCCAGGATCGGCCGCGGAATCTCGGCGATCACCGGCGTCGGGTCGAAGACGAAAGGAATTTCCGGCGGCAGCGCCTCTACCCAATCGGCGAGCGCATCGCGGCTGCCGGGATAGCTTAGCGTGTAGCCTGACGCGAACACCCAGTCGCCGGGAGCGACCTTGACGGGAGCCATCATGTCGAGCGTGAGCCGGCTTTCGGCACCGGGCCAGGAGACGAAAGTCCGTTCGGCGTCGCCGCTGATCATCGCAACGCAATTGCCGCTGTCCATCGAGGGTGACGGCGGCGTCAGCGTCTCGATGCCTTCGGCTGCGAAAGCGGCGCGCAGGAAGTCGCCGTCAGGTCCCGTTCCCAACTGGCCACCGAACACCACCTTCATGCCGGTGCGGCTTGCCGCGACCATCATGTTGAAGCCACCACCGGGGACACGCGCGTAGCTCGACGCGCTCTTTTCGGTGCCGGGAGCCGGCAAGGCATCGATTCGGTAGACATAGTCGACCACGGCGCTGCCGACATGGACGAGCCGCGCGCTCATCAGGCGGCCTCCTTGCCCGAGCCAGCTTTTGCCGTCCGCACAGCGACGAGATCACTGGCCAGCGCGCGAACTTCGGCGAGGTCGATGCCCTTCAGTCCAGCAATGCGGTCCTGCGGCAGGCGTGACACGCCGGTGCAGGCGCCCGCCATGCCTGCTGTGATGGCGCCAATTGTGTCGGTGTCGCCGCCGAGATTGGCGCTGATGACGGCCGCCCGCCACGCATCACCGCCAGCGACCTCCAGCACGGCGAACGCCGCCGGAACCGATTCCTGGCTGGCGACACCGGTTCCGATCAGATCGACGATCAGCCGGATCGCCTCGTTCTCCGACTTGCCGCGCACGAGTTCCTGCGCCCAGGCGATTCGGGCGGCGATGTCGCCGCCGGTGACCCAGTGTCCCAACGTGGCACCTAAACGCGCTGCAGCGACAGCGCGCTCGGAAGCCGCGCGCCAGTCACTGCCGGCAACGCCGCTGCTGACGGCCGCCGCGACGGCGGCAGCCGAGGCAATGGCGATCGAAGTGTTGTGCGTGGCGCGACAGGTTTCCGCCACCTTCGCAACCAGAGCCTGAAGTGGCTCCAGCGGCATCATGATGCCGACCGGGCCAATGCGCATCGCCGCGCCATTGGTGTCGCCGCCACTTCCGGCTTCCTCAGGCGGCACACCGTCATTTATGGCGTCGATGGCGCGCTTTGTCGAAGGGCCAAGCAGGTCGTAGCTGCCGCGCGCCTTCACGTCTCTTTCCCAGTCAAGCAGCGCGTTGACCCAGCGAGCATGGTCGAAGCGATCGCCGGATTCGACAAGGATGCGGCCAAGCAGCAGCGCCTGCTCGGTGTCGTCGGTGATGGTGCCGGCCGGCAGGCCTTTCGACACCGGATGATCGGCGGCAGGCGCGACGAAATCTTCGACATGGCCGTAGAGCTCGGCGATGCAGGCGAGCGACAGAAGCTGTGTCGGCATGCCGAGCGCATCGCCAAGCGCCCCGCCGATCAGCGCGCCCATCGCCCGGTCGATGATCTCGGCCGCATCCGCCATGCTCAGAACTCCAGATGCAGCGCAAAGTGCGCCGGGTTGAGCAGGCTGGTGACGAATTCGATGGCACGTCCGTCGGCGGCGCGCGTCAGCCGCCGCGTCCTGAGGAAGGGCGTGCCCACCGCGCAATCCAGAATGGCCGCGTCGGCGGTGCTCAACATTTCGATGTCGACCCACTCCTCGCCATGGTCGGGCACCAGCCCTGCCGCGCGCAGCGTCTGGTGCAGCGAGCCTTCTCGAAGTCCGCGCAGCGGCACGTCTTCCAGTTCGGGCGACAGCGGCAAGCGGCTGCGCTCGATCGAAATGGCATGACCGTCATCGGCATTGGTACGCACACGATCGACGGCGATGAAGGATGCGCTCTCGACGCCGAGTCTTGCCGCTAGCTCGGCATCCTCGATGATCTCGAGCCGCAACGTGCGGGTTTCGGCGTTGGCACCTGCATTGGCGAGCGCGCGTGACCAGCCGATCGCATCATCGACCGGCGTGCCGTCGAAGGTGACGAAGGAACCGATGCCGACCTTGGTGGTGATCAGTCCGCGGCTGGAAAGCTCTTCCAGCCCTTTGCGAACCGTATTGCGGCTGACGGAGAAGCGCTGGACAAGCTCGTTCTCGCTCTGCAGGCGATCGCCGAAGCCGAGCACGCCGGAGCGGATCTCGTGCTCCAGAACCGTCGCAATCTGCTCGGGCTTGCCCGTGCCGGGAGTGAGTTGCGTCGCGCGGCGGGCCATATCAATACCTGTTCAATGAACCTGTATAACCCTGTTCAATATTGGATTTGAAGGGCGACGTCAATCGCTAAAAATTCGCGAGGGAACGACAATCTTCGATCCTGAGTCCGGAAGACGCGTCAGCGTTCTTCCGGCGGCTTCAGCTCCCGGAACTGCATCAGCAACAGCAAATCGTAGACGATCTTCAGCACCCCGCAGACGAGCAGTGGCCATGCTCGGAACGAAGCCGCGAAGAGAGCGCCCGCAAGCACAGGGCTGGCCGAGGCGGCCAGACTGCGCGGCACCGACGTGAAGCTCGCGGCGGCTGCCCGCTCCGCATCCGTGACAACGGCCATTACGTAGGACGAGCGGGTCGGCACATCCATCTGCGACAGACCGGCCCGGATCAACAGGAGGACAAGCACCAATGGGAGCGTTGGCGCTAGCGCCGCCAAAATCAGAGCGATGCTGGACGGAATGTGCGTGAACACCATTGTGTTGATCAGGCCAATGCGACGCGACAGTCGGGCGGCCACAGGAAACGAGAGCGCCGACAGCACGCCCGACCAGAAGAAGAAAACACCTGCCTGCGAAAGCGATAGGTTGAATTGCTCGAAAAGCCAAAGGGCGAGCAGCGATTGGACGACGAAGCCTCCCGCGAAGGCATCGAGACTGAACAGGGCCGCAAGCTTGAAGACAACGTAGCGCGAGGGGCCAAGCGCGGCGGCTGTGCCGGTAGCCAACGCCGGGCGGCGCGGGATGCACGCGTAGAGCGAACCACCGAGCAGACCGAGAAGCGCGTAAAGGACGAACATGGCCTTGATGCCGGCAAGTCGGTCGAGGCCAACTGGCGCCAGAAGGTCAGGTATTCCCGCAGCGAGTCCGCCTGCGGCGCCTGCGAACGCGCCCACGAGACTGTAGCGTGCGAACATCCTGGTGCGCTCGCGCTCCGTGACCTCGCGCGTGAGCACGGCGTGCTCCAGTGGCACGAACACACTGACACTGCCGGCCGAGGGATTGATCGTGCCGGCGAGCGCGACGACCAACAGCAAAGCGTAGTCATGGACGACGGCAAAGGCCACGCCAGTAGCAATCATCAGACCAGCGCCAGCCAGCAGGAGTTGACGATGATCGTGTCTGGCGCCGAGGAACCCGACACCTATGGTCAGCAGCGCGGAACCAAGCAGCGATGCCGTGGCGATAACCCCGACCTGCAGAGGCGTGAATCCGAGGGCGAGCAGGTAGACGGGCAATAGTACGGCCACGAAACCGTCGCCGAAATCCCGCAGGGCACGGGCTGCAAAGAGAAAAATCGCCGGATGTATCTGCTCCACCGGTCTGGTCTCTCAACGGTTTGCTTCCAGCATCAGCGTCATGGCTTTTGCAGCCAGGCGCGCAGTGGGATGAAGATATCATGCTGGATGAGACTCAAACGTGCCTGCGAGCGGTATTGGCCGCCGTCAAACGAAGAAGAATTCCTCGACGCGCCGCTTTGCCCATGGAAAACTTGTGTTCGCAATGCGAACTTTCTGAATCCCCGGAGCCGCCACGATGGTCAAGTTCCTGCCGCTGAAAGAGGCTGTCGCGGAAAATTTGCATGATGGCGACACGGTCGCTTTCGAGGGTTTCACCCATCTGATCCCGACCGCCGCCGCGCATGAGGCGATCCGCCAGGACTTTCGCGACCTGACGCTGATCCGCATGACGCCCGACCTGATCTACGACCAGATGATCGGCATGGGCATGGCGAAAAAGATCGTCTTCTCCTATGTCGGCAATCCGGGCGTCGGCCTGCTCAGGCGCGCCCGCGACGCCATCGAAAACGGCTTTCCGCGCGCGATCGAGGTCGAGGAGCACAGCCACGCCGGCATGGCCAACGCCTATGAAGCAGGTGCGGCCGGCCTGCCCTGCGCGGTGTTTCGCGGCTATCGCGGCGCGGGTCTTGCCGCGGTCAATCCGAACATCAAGTCCGTCACCTGCCCGTTCACCGGCGAGGTGCTTGCCGCCGTTCCGGCGATCCGGCCCGACGTCACCTTCATCCACGCACAGAAGGCCGACCGGAAGGGCAACGTGCTGGTCGAAGGCATCATCGGCATCCAGAAGGAAGCCGTGCTCGCCGCCAGGCACGCGGTGGTGACGGTCGAGGAAGTGGTCGACAATTTCGACGATCTGCACCCGAACCTTACCGTGCTGCCAAGCTGGACGATCGCCGCGATCTCGGTCGTTCCCGGCGGCTCGCATCCCTCCTACACGCATGGCTATTACGAGCGCGACAACGCCGCCTATCTCGAATGGGACGAGATCGCCGCCGACCGCGACCGCTTTCAGGCGTGGATCAAGAAGAACGTCATCGACAGCAGCGCGGGCGATTTTGCCGCCCGCGTCGAGCATTTGAGGAAAGCCGCATGAGCGAGGATCTGGGCTTCACCCCCAACGAGATGATGACGATCGCCGCCAGCCGTGCGCTGAGAAACGACGATGTCTGCTTCGTCGGCATCGGCGCGCCGTCGGCCGCCTGCAATGTCGCACGGTTGACGCATGCGCCGGACATCACGCTGATCTACGAGAGCGGCACCATCGGCACCGCGCCGGACGTGCTGCCATTGTCGATCGGCGACGGCGAATTATGCGAGACGGCGGTCACCACGGTCGCGGTGCCCGAGATGTTCCGCTACTGGCTGCAGGGCGGCCGCATCTCGATCGGCTTCCTGGGCGCGGCGCAGCTCGACAAGTTCGGCAACATCAACACCACGGTGATCGGCGACTATGTGCATCCGAAGACCCGCCTTCCCGGCGGCGGCGGCGCGCCGGAGATCGCCACCTCGTCGAGAGAGGTTTACATCACCATGGCGCAGTCGAAGCGCAGCATGGTCGAAAAGATCGACTTCTTCACCTCCTTCGGCCACGGCGAAGGCGGCGACCACCGCAAGCGTCTCGGCATCGACACGGCCGGTCCGACCTTGCTGATCACCGACCTCGCCATCTGGAAGCCTGACCCGGCGACCAAGGAATTCACCGTGGTGTCGCTGCATCCCGGCGTCACCCGCGAGCAGGTGCAGGCGACCTGTGGCTGGGTCGTAAAATTTGCCGAGGCGCTTGACGAAACGCCGACGCCGACGGAACTCGAGCTGAAGACATTGCGCGACCTGCAGGCCCGCACCAAGGCGGCGCATGCGGGTACCGCCAAAGGGAAAGCTGCTTAAATGACTGACGCCTTCATCTGCGATTACATCCGCACGCTCATCGGCCGCTTCGGCGGTTCGTTGTCCTCGGTGCGCGCCGACGATCTCGGCGCCATCCCGTTGCGAGCGCTCATGGAGCGCAATCAAGGTGTCGACTGGGCCGCGGTCGACGACGTCGTCTATGGTTGCGCCAACCAGGCCGGCGAGGACAACCGCAACGTCGCGCGCATGGCGCTGCTGCTTGCCGGCCTTCCCCAGGATATCCCTGGCTCGACCGTCAACCGGCTCTGCGGCTCCGGCATGGATGCCGTCAGCATTGCCGCGCGCGCCATCAAGGCCGGCGAGGCCGAGCTGATGATTGCCGGCGGCGTCGAATCGATGAGCCGCGCGCCCTTCGTCATGCCCAAGGCCGACACCGCCTTCTCGCGCAATGCCGAGATCTACGACACCACCATTGGCTGGCGTTTCATCAACCCGCTGATGAAGAAGCAATACGGCGTCGATTCCATGCCCGAGACCGGCGAGAACGTCGCCGAGGATTTCTCCGTCAGCAGAGCCGATCAGGATGCCTTTGCCGTGCGCAGCCAGGACAAGGCCGTGGCCGCCCAAACCAATGGCCGGCTGGCGAAAGAGATCACGCCGGTGACCATCCCGCAGAAAAAGGGCGAGCCGGTCGTTGTCGCCAAGGATGAACATCCCCGCGCCGGCACGACGATCGAGGCGCTGGCCAAATTGCCGACGCCGTTCCGGCAGGGCGGCACTGTGACGGCCGGCAATGCCTCCGGCGTCAATGACGGCGCTGCCGCCCTCATCGTCGCCTCGGAAGCAGCGGCGAGGAAACATGGGCTGACGCCGATCGCCCGCATCCTCGGAGGTGCTGTCGCCGGCGTGGCGCCGCGCGTCATGGGCATCGGCCCGGCACCGGCCACGACGAAGCTCTGCGCCCGTCTCGGCCTGACGCCTGACCAGTTCGACGTTGTCGAATTGAACGAGGCTTTCGCCTCGCAGGGTATCGCCGTGCTGCGCCAGCTCGGCATCGCGGAGAATTCCGCGCACGTCAATCCGAATGGCGGCGCGATCGCGCTCGGCCACCCGCTCGGCATGTCAGGCGCCCGCATCACCGGCACGGCCGCACTCGAGCTTCGCGAGCGCGGCGGCCGCTACGCTTTAGCCACCATGTGCATCGGCGTCGGTCAGGGCATCGCGATTGCGCTTGAGCGGGTTTGATTGCTCCAGTCGATTAATACGGCAGGCCGACGTAGTTTTCCGCCAGCGCGGTCGACGCAGCCTTGGAGTGCACGAGATAGTCGAGCTCGGCCTCCTGGATGCGCTGGCCGAATTCGCCCGTCTCGGGAAAGCGGTGCAGGATCGTCGTCATCCACCAGGAGAAGCGCACCGCTTTCCACACCCTGGCCAGCGCCTTGGCAGAATAGGCGTCGAGCCCCACCTCCGATTTGTCGGAAAAGAATTCGCGAAGCCCGGCAAAGAGATAGCGCACATCGCTGGCAGCGAGGTTGAGGCCCTTGGCGCCGGTCGGCGGCACGATATGGGCGGCGTCGCCGATCAGGAACAGCCGGCCGAAACGCATCGGCTCGGCAACGAAGGAGCGCAGCGGCGCGATCGACTTCTCGAAGGACGGACCGGTGGTGATGGCGGCGGCCGTCTGCGGCGGCAGGCGCCGGCGCAACTCGTCCCAGAAGCGATCGTCCGACCAGGCTTCGACGCGCTCGTCGGCGGGGACCTGCACATAGTAGCGGCTGCGGCGCAGCGAGCGCATCGAGCACAGCGCAAAACCCCGCTCGTGATTGGCGTAGATCAGTTCATGGTCGGCCGGCGGCACTTCAGCCAGCACGCCCAGCCAACCGAACGGGTAAGTCCGCTCGAACGTTTTCAGCGCGCCTTCCGGCACCGACCTGCGGCTGACGCCGTGATAGCCATCGCAGCCGGCAATGAAGTCGCAATCGACACGATGGCTGACGCCATCCTTGTCATAGGTGACGAAGGGCGCTGCACCGTCAAAGTCGTGAAGCGCGACGTTCGCCGCCTCGTAGACGCTGACAAGCCCCGCCGCTTCGCGCTTGTCCATCAAATCATGCGTCACCTCGGTCTGGCCGTAGACGGTGACGTGCTTGCCGCCGGTCAGGCCAGTGAGGTCTATGCGGTGCAGGCGCCCATCGAAGGCGAGCGAGATGCCGGAATGCGGCAGACCTTCGGCATGGAGCCTGTCCGCCGCGCCTGCCTCGCCGAGCAGTTCGACCGTGCCCTGCTCGAGCACGCCGGCGCGTATGCGGCCGAGCACATGCTCGCGGCTCGATCGTTCGAGGATGATCGTCTCGACGCCGATGGTCGCGAGAAGCTGGCCAAGCAGCAGGCCCGACGGTCCCGAGCCGATGATGGCGACCCGTGTGCGCATCAAATCCCTTCCTACATGTCGTTGTCCCAAAACCGCTGCGCACTTTTGGGCGACATGCGTTAGTGGCCAAGGCTCTCGATCTGTCCGGCGAGTTCGGCGGCGAGCCTGAGCGCGGCAGCGGTGGCTACCACCATCTGCGGCAGGATGAGCCATTCCAGCGTCCAGGCCGCGCCCGAGCGCTCCTGTTCATGCACCAGCGCCTGATGCATGCCGGAAAGCTGCGTGGCGTTGAAGCGTGCAAGCGCCACCAGCGCTTCGGCCTTAACGGGGTTCTGCTTGTGCGGCATGGCCGACGAACCGCCACCGCCCGAGAGTTCGATGTCGGCTCCGGCCTGCGCCATAAGCGCGACGTCCTGCCCGAACTTGCCGAGGCTGCCGGTAACGAGCGACAGCCAAGCGGCGAACTCCGCAAGCGCATCGCGCTGGCTATGCCATTGCGGTGCATCGCCGAGGTCGAGCTTGGCCGCAAGCGCCACGCGCACTGCCGGCGCCTTGTCGCCGAGCTTGTCGAACGTGCCGGCGGCGCCGCCGAATTGTACCACCAGCAGCCGGCCGGACAGTTCCTTCAAGCGCTGCTGGTGGCGCTCGAGCGGTGTCCGCCAGGAAGCGATCCGGTCCGCTGCCGTGATCGGTATCGCCGGCTGCATGCGTGTCATCGCCGTCAGCGCCCTGTCCCCGAATTCTTCCTTGAGCCCGGCGAGCCGCACGATATTCTCGCTGAGCAGCAGGCCGATATGGTCGATGGCTTGGCGCAGGCGCAGCACCAGCGAGGTGTCGATGACATCCTGGCTGGTCGCGCCGAAATGAACGAATTCGCCGTGCTGCGCACCGGCCGCCGCCCTGATCTGGCGCACCAGTTCCGGCACCGCGACGCCGTCCTTGGCGACGCCGGCGCGCAGCTTTGCGGTGTCCGGCCGGAAGGCGGCCAGTGCTTTGACGATCGCCGCCCCGGCCTCGTGCGGGATCGCGCCGCACTCGGCTTCCGCCTCGGCCAGCGCCCGCTCGAAGGCGAGCATCGCGGCGATATCGGCTTCCACGGAAAAATGCCTCGCCGCCTCGTCGTCGCCGAGAAAGCCGGAAAGCAGCGGATGATCGAACGGCGAAACGGTCATGTCGGCCACGGTCAGCTGTCGAAGAAGACCGTCTCCTTCTCGCCCTGCAAGTGTACATCGAAAACGTAAGCGTCGCCCTGGCGCTCGGCGATCAGCGTCGGCACCCGCGCGCGATGCTCGATGCGGGCGAGGATCGGATCCTCGGCATTGGCCTTCTCCTCGTCGGAGAAATAGAGCCTCGTGTTGAGGCCGATATTGATGCCGCGCGCCACGATCCACAGCGTGATGTGCGGCGCCATCAGCCGGCGGTCGCGGAACGGCACACGGCCGGGCTTGATCGTCCGGAACAGGCAGATTCCGGTTTCCATGTCGGTCGGCTGCCGGCCCCAGCCTAAAAAGCTCGGATCGGCCGTACCGCGCAATTCGGCGGGCGAATTGTAGAGCCCGGCGGCATCCGCCTGCCAGATCTCGATCAGCGCATCCTTGAGCGGTGTGCCGGTGCCGTCGAGCACCCGGACACGCAGCTCGATCCGCTCACCCTTGGTCTGATCGTTGACCATGGTCGAGCCAAGATCGCTTTCGTAGACGCCGCCGATATCGCAGAAATTCGGCGTCAGCCCGATATGGACATAGGGTCCGGCGGTCTGCGAAGGGCTCTCCTTCAGCCGGTCGAGCGACTGCGCCATCAATTGCCCTCCGGCCTGTTCTCGAACAGCGTCGAGCGCCGCCCGCGCAGCACGATGTCGAACTTGTAGGCAAGCGCATCCATCGGGATCGTCGACTGCATGTCGAGCGCGGCGATCAGCGCTTCGATGGCGGCCCTGTTGGAGATGCCGCCGACGATCGGGCAGCGCCAGATCAGCGGGTCGCCTTCGAAATACATCTGCGTGATCAGCCGCTGCGCGAAGCCGTGGCCGAAGAGAGAAAAGTGGATATGCGCCGGCCGCCAGTCGTTCGGACCGTTCGGCCAGGGGTATGGCCCGGGCCGGACAGTGCGAAAGGCATAGCCGCCGTCCTCGGCGGTGATCGTGCGGCCGCAGCCGCCGAAATTCGGATCGAGCGGCGCCAGATAGCCGTCCTTCTTGTGGCGGTAGCGACCGCCGGAATTGGCCTGCCAGAACTCGAGCAGCACGCCGGGCACGCCCCTGCCGCGCTCGTCGAGCACGCGTCCATGGACGATGATGCGCTCGCCGATGGCGCTCTCGCCTGGCTTGGCGAAATTGTGGATCAAGTCGTTGTCGAGCTCGCCGAGCATGGCATGGCCGAACACCGGACCGGTGAGTTCCGACAGCGTATTGTCGAAGGCGACCAACGCCTTTTGCGGCGAGCGCAGGACCGAGCTCTTGTAGCCCGGCGTGAATGCCGGCGGGTGCCATTGGCGGTCGCGCTGGAAGAAGGCGCCGGTTTCCGGCGTCCGGTTGGAGCCCGGCTCAGGCATGAGGGGCTCCGTCCATCTGCGAGAACACCTCCTTGGCGATTCTGAAGGCGCGGTTGGCCGCCGGCACCCCGGCATAGATCGCGACATGCAGGAAGGCTTCGCGGATGTCGTCGCGCGAGGCCCCCGTGTTCGCGGTGGCGCGCACATGCATGGCCACCTCTTCGTCGTGGCCAAGGGCTGCGAGCAGCGCCAGCGTCACGATCGAGCGCTCGCGTTTCGACAGGCCGGGGCGCGCCCACACCGTTCCCCAGGCAGCCTCGGTGATCAGCTGCTGGAACGGCCGATCGAAATCGGTTGCCGCGTCCACGGCGCGGTCGACATGCTGATCGCCGAGCACGGAGCGACGGACCTCCAGTCCGGTCCGGTAGCGGCTGGTATTCTTGGGGTCCGCGACGGACCTCCAGTCCGGTCCGGTAGCGGCTGGTATTCTTGGGGTCGTCATCCATGGGCATGCGTTCCCTCAGGCAACGAGGCGACGAAGTCGCGGATCAGGGTGGTCAGTGCGTCGGGCTGCTCGATGCAGGGAATGTGCCCAGCGCCGCGGATCACCTCGAAGCGTGCCCCGGGGATCAGGTCGGCCAGCGAGCGCACGAGATCGGGCGGCGTCGAGCCGTCCTGGTCGCCGACGACGCAGAGCGTCGGCACAGCGATGCGTGAGGCAGCATCGGTGAAATCAGCGTCGCGCACCGCCATGCATGTGCCGATATAGCCGGGCAGCGCCTGCCGGGTCAGCATGTTGCGGCAGCCGGCCAGTTCGGCAGCGCGATTCGTATGGAAATCCGGCGTGAACCACACTTTCAGCACGCCATCGGCGATCGCCTCGATGCCGTCGCGCTCGACGGTCGCGATGCGGCTGTTCCAGCTCTCGGCGGTGCCGATCTTGTGCGCCGTGTCGCTGAGGATCAGCGCCTCGACGAGATCTGGCCGCCGGGCATAAAGCCCCTGGGCGACCATGCCGCCGACCGAGAGGCCGAAGAGCACCGCCTTGTCGAAGCCTAGGTGATCGATCAGCGCGCTCAGATCGTCGACATGGTCGTCGATCGAGCGCACACCGCCGCCGATGTCGGAAAGCCCATGGCCGCGCTTGTCGTAGACGAGCATCGGCATCTCGCCGGCAAGCCGCGCCACGACGTCGTCCCAGATCCGGAAGTCGGTGCCCAACGAGTTGATGAAGATGATCGGGCGCGAAGTGCCGGTCGCTTCGATCGTGCGATAGTGCAGCGTGACGCCGCCGGTGCTGACGAATGGCACGGTTTCGGTCCTCCAAGGTGACATTGCACCAGTTGGTGGCTCAAGAAAATGATATTTGGCCGCGTTTCATTACCTTCGCCGTTCTGGCATTACCGAGAGCCATTCCGACGGATAGCAATGACCTCAAAACGCAACGTCCTTTTCATCATGTGCGACCAGCTGCGGTTCGACTATCTGGGCTGCGCCGGACACAGGAGCCTGAAGACGCCGAATATCGACCGGCTCGCCGACCGCGGCGTGCGCTTCACCAACGCCTATGTTCAATCGACGGTGTGCGGTCCCTCGCGCATGAGCGCCTCTACCGGCCGCTATGTCCGCTCGCACGGCTCGACGCATAACGGCGTGCCGCTGAGGGTCGGCGAGCCGACGCTGGGCGATCACCTGCGCGAAATCGGCGTGCGCTGCGCTCTCATCGGCAAGACGCACATGAGCGCCGACGAGGAAGGCATGGAGCGCCTCGGCATCGCCAGGGATTCCATCATCGGCGTGCGTGTCGCCGAATGTGGCTTCGAGCCGTTCGAGCGCGACGACGGCTTGCATCCCTCGACCAGCTACGACCCCGATCCGGCCTACGACAGCTATCTGCGCGAGCAGGGTTTCGACGCCGCCAACCCATGGGAGCATTGGGCGAATTCCGGCGAAGGCACGAACGGCGAGAATTTCAACGGCTGGCTGCTCGTCCATGCCGACAAGCCGGCGCGCATTCCGGACGAGCATTCCGAAACACCCTACATGACCCGCCGTGCCATGCGCTTCATCGAGGAGGCCGAAGCCAATGGCGAAGCCTGGTGCGCGCATCTTTCCTACATCAAGCCGCACTGGCCCTATATTGTGCCGGCGCCCTATCATGACATGTACGGCAAGGCGGATATCCAGCCGCCGATCCGCAGCGAGGCGGAGCGCGCCTCGCCAAATCCGATCTTCGAGGCCTTCCAGCAGGAGCGCTACTCGAAGAACTTCTCACGCGACGAGGTCCGCGAGACCGTCATCCCCTGCTACATGGGCCTGATCAAGCAGATCGACGACCAGCTCGGCCATTTGTTTGACTTCATTGAGAAGCGCGGCCTGTTCGAGAACACGCTTGTCGTGTTCACCTCCGACCATGGCGACTATCTCGGCGACCACTGGCTCGGCGAGAAATACCTGTTCCACGATGTCGCGGTCAAAGTGCCTATGATCGTCTACGATCCGCGCCCGGAAGTCGACGCCACGCGCGGGACCAGCTCAGATGCGTTGGTCGAGATGATCGACCTCGCGCCGACTTTCCTCGACTATTTCGGCGGCAGGGCCAAGCCGCATATCCTCGAAGGCCGTTCGCTGTTGCCGCTCACTTCCGGCGAACGGACAAGCCTGCGCAACTTTGCTGTTAGCGAATACGACTACAGCGGCGACGCGGCGCGGCTGAAGCTCGCCATGCCGGTGTCGAACTGCAAGCTCTACATGATCACCGACGGCCGCTTCAAACTCGTCCATGGCGAAGGTGTCGAGCCGATGCTCTTCGACCTGCAGAACGACCCCGGCGAACTGTGCGATCTCGGCCGCGACCCATGGGCGGCCAGCGATATAGAGCGGTTGCGGCAAGCGCTGATGCGCTGGTTGGCGCTGCCCAACAACCGCATCACCGTTCCGGACGAATGGCTGACGGAGATCGACGACAAGATCGAGCATTTCGACCCTATCCTCGGCTCCGGCGTGCTCATCGGCTACTGGGACGAGGCCGAACTTGCCGAACAGCAGGAGGCGCGCCGCCGCTGGCTGGCGCGCCGAGACCGCAAGTAAACTTCGCTATCCGAGCGTCAATCCCGCCTTGCGCGCTTCCTCGCGCAGGAACGGCAGGCCCACCTCGATGACGTCGCGCGGGTCTTCCGCCACCGGGCGCCACACCGCCAGCCCACCGGCGATATCGACATCGACATGGTTCATGCTTTCGAGCGTGATCGCGCCCTGATAGCCGATGTCGGCGATCGCCTTCATGCAGGCCGCCCAGTTGAGCATGCCGCGCCCCGGCACGCCGCGATTGGCCTCCGACACATGCACATAACCGAGGAAGGGGGCCGCCGCCTCGAAGCCCGCGGCAAAGCTCTCTTCCTCGATATGCATGTGATAGGTGTCGAGATGGATGAAGATGTTGTCGGCACCGACGCGCTCGATGATCCGCGCCGCGTCGACACCGCGATTAATGAGATGCGTCTCGTAGCGGTTGCAGGGCTCGATGCCGAGCTTCAGGCTGCGGGCCTTCGCCGCCTTCGCCGCGCGTTCGAGGAAGCGGCACATGCCGTCGATCTCCTTGCGCGTCGGCGCCCGCCCTGTGGTCTTGCCGATCGTGCCGTAGGTGACGCCGCCAAGCGCCTCTGCGCCGACTTCGTTGCACACTTTGAAGGCCGGCTGCAGGAAGTCGAGCGCCTCCTCCGGCCGCTCGACCACGTCGAGCGCTCGCGGCAGGCCGAGCGACGGGATGAGCTGGACGCCATAGTGGTTGGCGAAGCCGCGCGTGTGCTTGGTGTCGATCTCCTCAGGGCGCAGCAGCGGAATCTCCATCAGACCGATGCCGAGTTCCTTCAGCCGGTCCATCTGCGGCTCGATGCGGGCGAGGTCCCAGACCGGAGCGATGGCGAAAGTGTGCAGTCCAAATGTATTCATGTCAGCCTCGTTGCTCATGCGCCGCCGCGGCGCTGATATCGCCGCCGCCGACGATGCGGCTGACGACTTCGTTCATGTTGGTCTTGGCGGTGACGAGATCGGCATCCGCCCTGCCGTGGCGCAGCACGACGATGCGGTCGGTAACCGACAGCACGTCGTTCAGCCGGTGCGAGATCAAAATGACTGCGATGCCTTCCGACTTCAGCCGCCGGATGAGATCGAGCACGCTCTGCACCTCCCGCACGGCGAGCGCCGCCGTCGGCTCGTCCATGATGACAAGCTTCGGGTTGAAGGTGAGCGCCCGCGCAATCGCCACCGTCTGCTGCTGGCCGCCGGAGAACGAGCCGACGGACCGGTTGATCGACGGCAGATGCGCGCCGAGCCGCTCGACCATTCGCGCCGCCTGGCGATCCATCTCGGCCTTGTCGACAAAGCCGGGGAACAGGCCGAGCAGCCTTTTCGTCGGCTCGCGGCCAAGGAAGATATTCGACGCAACGTCCTGCTGCTTGGCGAGGGAAAGATCCTGGTAGATCATCTCGATGCCGAGGCGGCGGCGCTGGCCGGGGTCGAGGGCGAGAATGTCCTTGCCGTCGAACTCGATCGAACCGGTGTCGGCGCGGTAGATGCCCGTTATGGTTTTCATCAGCGTCGACTTGCCGGCGCCATTGTCGCCGACCAGGCCGACCACTTCACCGGCCGCGACCGAGAGGTCGACGCCGTGCAGCACGTCGACAGCGCCAAAACTCTTGCGGATGCCGTGGAGCGAAAGAAGGGTCATACGCGCGACTCCTTCCGCACCTGGTACTGATCGATGAAGACCGCGAGGATCAGCACCGCGCCGATCGCCATCTGCTGGTAGTAGGACTGCACCGCAAGCAGCGTCAGCCCGTTCTGCAGCACGCCCATGATCAGCGCGCCGATCATCGTGCCGAGGATCGAGGCGCGGCCGCCGAACAGATTGGTGCCGCCGATGATCGCCGCGGTGATGGCGGTGAGCTCGTAGTTGATGCCGGCGGTCGGATCACCGGCATTGACGCGGGCGGTGAAGAGCAGGCCAGCAAGCCCGGCAAGCGCGCCGGAGAGCGTGTAGATGATGCGGCGATGTTGCTCGACACGGATGCCGGCGGCGCGCGCCGCACCCTCGCTGTCGCCGAGCGCCAGCGTGTGGCGGCCGAACCGCGTATAGGCGAGCACGCAATGCGCGACGATCGCGGTGAGCACGAAGATGATCACCGGCATCGGGACGCCGAGCGGTCGGCCTTGGCCGATATAGACGATCTCGGCCGGCAGGCCGTAGATCGCCCTGCCCTGCGAGATGACCAGCGCCAGCCCGCGGGCAAGGCCGAGCATGCCGAGCGTGACGATGAAAGCGGGCACGAAGGCGCGGGTGACCAGTTGGCCGTTGATGTAGCCAGCGATACTTCCAGCCAGAACGCAGGCTATCACCGCGAAGACCGAGGGCCAGCCGAGATTGACGGCGACGAAGGCGCCCGCCACGCCGGCCAACCCCATGACCGAGCCGAGCGACAGATCTAGCCCGCCCGAGCCGATGACGAAGGTGGCGGCGATCGCCAGCACGCCGATCGTCGATGTCGCCAAGAGGATGTTGAGGAAATTGCTGAGCGACAGGAAGAAAGGCGACAGCAGCGCCATCGCCGCGCTCAGCGCCACAAGCACCAGCAGCGACTCCAGCCTGATGTGGAGTCTCTCGACGGATGCGCGCTGCACCCGAGCCCAGAAGCCGGGCTGCGCCGTTTCGGAAGCCATGTTTTTGCCCTTCGGATAGGGGGTAAGGCAGTAGGGATTAGGCAGTAGGGCAGCAGGTAAGGAGTGTGACGCGGTCTGAGGGGCAGGACATGCCTCTTGCCCTACTGCCTACTGCCTATTCCCTTCCTACTTCACATACTGCAGCATCGGCTCCTTGCCGGCGTCGAGCACATCCTTGGTCAGCACCAGGGTGGGCACGGCGATGCTCTCTTCGACCTTCTCGCCGGCCAGCGCCTTCTTGACGTTCTCCACCGCCTGCTTGCCGACGAGATAGGGAAGCTGCGCGACGGAGGCGTTGAGCCGGCCTTCCTTGATCGACTTCACCGCATCGACATTGCCGTCGACGCCGATCATCGTCACCTGCTGGCCTTTGCCTGCCGCATAGACCGATTCCACCGCGCCCAGCGCCATGCCGTCATTGGCGCAGAAGATGGCGACGAGATCGGGATGCGCCGTCAGCGTGTCGGTGGCGATCGAGGCCGCCTTGCCGCGATCCCAGTCGCCCGGCAGTGAGGCGACAATCTGCAGCCCCGGTGCCAGTTCCTTGAGCTTGTCGGCAAAGCCCTTGGCGCGCTTCTCGCCGGTGATGTTGCCGGAGAGACCCTCGATCACAAGCACCGGACCCTTGGCGTCCTTGCCGAGCTTGGAGACGAGGTATTCCGCTCCTTGCGCGCCGGCCGCCACATTGTCGGAACCGATGTGGAAGGTGACCTTGACGCCTTCCTTGTCGAGCACCGCTTGGTCGAGATTATTGTCGAGGTCGACGATCTTGATGCCGGCGTCCTGCGCCGACTTCAGGCAGGGCAAAAGGTTGGTCGAGTTGATGGCGGCGGTGATCATCGCCACCGGCTTGCGCTCGAGCATCGTGTTGCAGAGGTTGAGCTGCGGCTCGGCCGCCTGGTCGCTTTCGGCCGCCTGCTGGAAATACTTCACGCCGGCTTCCTTGGCGCCATCCGCGACGCCCTGGGCCATCGCGCCCCAGAACGGATTGGCCAGCGTCTTCATCAGCACGCCATATTCGCCGTCCTCGGCCTTGGCGACACCGATGGCCGAAAATGCCAGAGCCACGCCCAATGCCAGAGTAAATCGATTCAACTTTGGGAAAAGCGATGTCATTCCATCCTCCGTTTGTTGTTTGCGCCGGATGCCGCGGCCAGGGCCGGCGCCCTTCTTCCGTTGTCGACAATGGGGGCTATTGTCGGTCTCCTCCCCCGGAATGCGGGACGCTGCCTGGCGAGCCAACGGATTCCCGCATTAACACCTTGCAAGGCTCGAGCCGCGCCCTCGGCGGCCCCCCCTCGCCTTCGATCCTGCGAAACAAGACCTCCATCGCGTTGCCGGCGATCTCGCGCACCGGCTGCACCACCGCGGCGATCGCCGGCCAGGTCACCTGCATCCATTCGGCGTCGTCGAAGCCGACCAGCGAGATGTCGTTGGGGCAATGCCAGCCGCGCCGCCGGAATTCCGACAGCGCCACCAGCGTGCCCTTGAGGAAGAGCGAATAGACCGCCGTCGGCCGGTCGCCGCCGGCTTCCCGCTTGCTGAAATAGTCGCGAAGCAGCGTCCGCAACGGCTCGACGTCGCTTTCGCAAAGCACGACGTCGATACGGACATCCGGCGCGAGATCGAGCGCCGTGTTGCGGAACCCCTCGAGACGGGCGCGCACCGTCGCCGCCTGCTGGCCGAGGCCGACGACAAGGATGTGGCGGTGGCCTTGGCCGACAAGCGCGCGCGCCACTTCAGCGCTTGCCGCCGCGCTATCGGCCGAAACCGTGTCGAAGGCGTCGTCGGCAAGCACGCGGTCGATCAGCACGCCGGTCATGCCGTTCGCCTTCATGAAACCGGCCGCTGGCCCGTGCTCGTTGCGCACCGGCGCCAGCACGACGCCGGCGACGCGCCAGTCATGCATGCGGGCAAGGATCTCTTTCTCGCGCGCTTCCGATTCACGGCTGGAAGCGGCGACAAGCGTATAGCCGCGCTGCTCGGCGAAGCCTTCGAGCTCGCTCACCATCTGGCCGAAGAACTCGCTTTCGAATTCCGGCATGATGGCGCCGATGATGCGGCGCTTGGCCCGCCGCATGTCGGAAGCGAGCGGGTCGACGCGGTAGCCCAGAAGCTCGACGGCATCGAGGACGCGCTGCGCGTTTTCCGGCTTAACCGTGGTGACGCCGGCCAGCACCTTGGAGACGGTCGCGGCGGACACGCCGGCATGGCTTGCCACATCGTGGATCGACGGACGTTGCCGCTGGACTTCCTGTTGCGCCATTGACCGCCTCCTGAGGGCAGACAGCCGCTTGCTGCCTTTCTAGTTTAATTCGATAAATCGATTTTTCGCAGTTGTAAATCGTTTAATCCTGAGTAAAGAACGCAAATCTGATTGACGCGATCCAATCGCACTGGGAGGATAAACGATGTCCGACAAGGCCCTGCCGCTGGTGATCAGCGCGCCCGAACCGCGCACGCTCGACCTGATCTTCACGCCGCCGCAGTTGGCGCTGTTTCGCAGGAAATATCGCATCGTCGAGACAACGCCCGAAGGCGTCGCTGGGTTGCCGCCTGATATACTGGCCGAGGCGCGCTACATCGTCGGCCAGCCGCCGATAGCGCCGGAGACGCTGGACAAGATGACGGCGCTGCGCTGCATCTTCAACGTCGAGACCAATCTCATCAACAACATGCCCTATGAGACGCTGTTTGCCCGCGGCATCCACGTCGTCACCACCGGCCTGGTCTTCGCCGAGCCGGTCGCCGAACTGGGTCTTGCCATGGCGCTCAACCTGGCGCGCGACATCGTCGATGCCGACCTCGCCTTCCGGCAAGGCAAGGAACTGTGGGGAGGCGACGGCAACCAGACGGCGCGTCTCCTCTCCGGCGCCGATGTCGGCATCATCGGCTTCGGCGATCTCGGCCGCGCGCTCAATCGCCTGCTGACCGGCTTCCGCACCCGCACCAGGGTCTTCGATCCGTGGCTGCCGCCTTCCGTCCTGGTCGAGCATGGCGTCGAGCCGGCCTCGCTCGACAAGGTGCTGTCGGAAAGCGATTTCGTCTTCGTCGTCGCTTCGGTGACCAGCGAGAACCAGGGTTTTCTCGGCGCCGACGCCTTCGCGAAAATGCGCAAAGGGGCTGCCTTCATCCTGCTAAGCCGCGCTGGCGTCGTCGATTTCCCGGCCTTGATGGAGGCCGTGCGAAGCGGCCATATCGTTGCCGCGAGCGACGTCTTCCCGGAAGAGCCGCTGGCAAAAAAGCATCCGGTGCGCGCCCTCCCCGGCTTCCTGCGCTCGGCCCACCGCGCCGGCGCGCTCGACGTCGCCTTCAAGCGCATGGGCGACATGGTGCTGGAAGACATGGACCTCGTGGATCGCGGCCTGCCGCCGATGCGCTCCAAACGCGCCGAGCGCGAGACCGTTTCCCGGATGCGCTCCAAGCCGGTCGACAGGAACTGATCGCGCCTTGTCACCTGGAAACGGCAGCGTTCCTGCTAGTGATTGCGTCCCGGCGTAGTGCAACCAAACCTAACGGCGGATGACGGAAAAGTTTCGGCTCTCGTGGGCACGTTTGTTTCAGAAACTTTTTCTGCACTGCATGGGAATGGAGGAACTTTGATCCAGACCTTCCGTTGGTAACATGATCGTTTCTCGAACGATCCGGAGAAACAGGAGGTCTATGTTATGAACATCAAGATGATCTGCTTCGGCGCCATGGCGCTTTCGATGGTCGCCGGCTCGGCTCTCGCCGCCGGACAGACCGGTACGTCAGCACTCGACGACCCGGCCAAAATGCAACCCTTCTACACAGACTCCAGCATGAAGACGATGGTCAGTAAGGATGCCTTCACAAAGGCGTGGAAGGCATTGTCGCCGGAAGACCAGACCGCGATGATGACTGCTTGCGCGGATGAGGCCAAGAATGCCAACGCAGCCAACAGCCATCCGGAGTTCTGCAGCAGCGTTAAGGAGAACGGCGGCAGCAAGTAGCCGCTTTGCAGTCTTGTGTAAAACGGTTCCCGTAGCGGGGCCGTTTTCGCGCACCTCGAATTGCTCTAGGCAACGAGATCGTCGCGGTTCGCCTGTCCGGCGCCGCCACCGAAATTGGCTTCAAGCCAGGCGATCGCGCCCGCGACATCGGCAATGGCGAAACGTGCCGTGGTCTCGCCCTGCGGTTTCACGCGGATCGAGATCCCGCCCGCGGCATTGACAGTCTCAAAGCCGTTTTCGTCGGACGTGTCGTCGCCGAGAAAGACCGGGCGCCGGCCGGTGAAGGGATCGAGCTGCATGAAGCGCCGGATCGCGGCACCCTTGGCCGCCTCCAGCGGCATCAGCTCGACACCTGCATTGCCGGCGATCACGCGGTAGCCTTGCGGCAGCCGGGCAAGTGCCGCCTCGACCAGTTCCGTCGCGCGGGTGAGCAAATGCGGCGCCGCCCTTGTGTGAATGGCCAGCACCGGGCCCTTGCGCTCGACATAGACGGCCTGGCTTGCCAGCTCCAGCTCGATCTCGTCGGCAAGTGCGGCCATATCCGCCGGCTCGTCGGCGGCCCCGATTTGCCCGTCCGGTGTCAGCCTGTGCTCCAGCCCGTAGAGACCGGCGATCCGCAGCTTCAAGGGCTCGAACAGTCCGTCGACTGCCGCGATCGAACGGCCGGTGATGAAGGCCAGCGCGCCGTCCAGCCGGCGCTCGACCGTCTCCAGAAGGAGCCGCAGGTCGTCGCTGACCGACACGCTATCCGGATGTGCGGCATGCTCCAGCAAGGTGCCGTCAATGTCGAGGAAGAGCGCCCACCGGCCGTCGGGAAGGCGCGGCGTCAAATCTGTCTGAATATTCATCGGTATCCGGCTGCCTGTTTGCGTTCGAATATGGAGACGACATTGTCGCCGTTGGCGTTCGCCGGCCGTTCGGATAATGCGGTGACCCGGTCGAGCTCGCCGCGCTTCCTCAGCCGCGCCGCGTCGAGCAGCATGCTGCCGGCCCAGCGATAGACGTTGTTGTCGCGCACGATCTCACGCATGCGCCGCATGCGCTCGCGCTGCTCGTCGGGTCCCATGATCAGCGCCTGCCGCATGGCTTCGCTCATCATAGCGGCGTCGTAAGGATTGACGATCAGCGCCTCGAGCAATTCGCGCGAGGCGCCGGCAAACGTGCTGAGCAGAAGCACGCCCTCTTCATCGTCGCGCGCGGCGACGAATTCCTTGGCCACGAGGTTCATGCCGTCATGCAGGCTGGTGACCAGGCAGATGTCGGCCGCGCGGTAGATCTTGTAGACGTCCTTCTGCGAGTGATGCTCGGCCACGAGCACGACCGGGCGATAGCTCCCACTGCCATAGCGCTCGTTGAGTTCCTCGGCGAGGCGCTGGCATTCGTCATGCAGCTGCTTATAGGCCGGCAACGTGCCCCGGCTGGGCGCTGCGATCTGCAGGAAAACCACTTTGCCGATCATTTCGGGGTAGCGAATGAACAGCTCCTCCAGCGCATGGAAGCGGTCGAGGATGCCCTTGGTGTAGTCGAGGCGCTCGACGCCGATGCACAGCTTGGCATCCGCCGGAATGCCGAACCGCTCGCGGATGCTCTGGCGGCATTCCTCGACCGGCGGCAGCCTGTTCAGGAGTTCGACAGGCCATTCGATCGAAATCGGATAAGCATGCACCAGCGTCGTCTGGCCGCCGTAGGATATGGCAGCATCCGCCCGCTCGATCCGGCTCTCCATGAAGCGGTCGACGCTCTCGGTGAAGTTGTTGGCATGGAACTGGGTGTGGAAGCCGATGATCGAGCTGCCCAGCAACCCGTCGAGAATGCGCTCACGCCACGGGCAGATGCTGAACACTTCCGAGTTCGGCCACGGGATGTGCCAGAAGGTGATGACGATCGCTTCCGGCAGGCGTTCGCGGATCATGCGCGGCAAAAGCGCGAAATGGTAATCCTGGACCAGCACGATCGGTCGTTCGTTGCGGGCCTCGGCAACCACCGTGTCGGCGAATTTGCGGTTGACGGCCTCATAGGCCTCCCAGTCCGACTCGCGGAAGGTCGGTCGGGTAAAGGCGATATGGCAGAGCGGCCACAGCCCTTCATTGGCGAAGCCGAGATAGTAGCCTTGATATTCCTCTTCGGTCAGCCAGACCCTGCGCAGTGCATAGGATGGATTTTCGGGCGGCACTTGCACTCGGTCGTCCCTGTCGACCATTTGGCGATCTGCGCTTCCGCCGCCATAGGCGATCCAGGTGCCGGCGCAGGCGCGCGTGATCGGCTCCAGCGCCGAAACCAGTCCGCTCGCCGGCACGACCAGTTCGATGTCACCGTTCTTTTCGTTATGGATGTAAGGCTCGCGGTTGGAGACGATGAGGACCTGCGCGTCCGGCAGATCCTCGGCGAGGATCTTGCGCAGCGTCTCCGGTGACCAGGTGACGAGGGCGGCGTCGACCGACTGCCCGTTCTTCTCGAATTCGCGCAATACCTTGCGCGCGGCTTCCGACGCGACGTCGTCACCCGAAGTGGGCGAGTTTACAGCCTTCGAATGCTGATGACGGTGCCTGGATACTGAAACGAAGATCGCGAGAGCGGAAAGTCCGAGACTCGCTAGGATAAGGACCCACAAGAGGTCGACGCCGTACTGTGTCATTGAATGCCAGGTTGCCTCAGGCTGTCCGCTATTTTGTTTTTCGTTCTTGCCGGCTGCGGACCGGTAGGCCGGTACCAGTTTGCAACGCACAAAGTTGCGATCGGTTCCGACATTTTTCGGTTTCCGGAGGTAACCTTGCCAGCCTTTGTTCTAGGTTCGTACGATAAGCGGGACCATGCCTTCATGCCGGTCGGCAAGGAAGGCAACGACCCGGTCACCGACCCGCTGGAAGGTCAGGTCGATGGATTTGTCGGCGACCGTCAAATGCCGGAGCGTGAGTGTATCGATACCGATCGGCAGCCTCGGGCGCGTGACGTGCAACTCGCCTTGCCATCCATCGATTTCCAGACCGAGGCAGGCCTGCATCAGCATGAAGGTGGAGCCTGCCGACCAGGCCTGCGGCAGGCAGGCGACCGGGTAGGCTATCGGCGCCTCGCCCGGCGCCCGGGTGAAGCCGCAGAACAATTCCGGCAGCCGCATGTTGAAGTGCACGGCCGACTCGAAAGTGCCGCTCATCAGCCGCACCACGCTGTCGCGCTCGCCGTAGCGCACCAGGCCGACGCCGCAGAGCGCGGTGTCGTGCGGCCAGATCGAGCCGTTGTGGTATGACATCGGGTTGAAGAACACCGCGTCGTCGGCGAGCGTCCTCAACCCCCAGCCGGAATGGAAAGAGGCCGAGAGCAGTTGGTCGGCGACCATCTTTGCGCGCTCCGGCTGCGGCAGCCCGACATAGAGGAGATGACCGGCGTTGGACGTGCGGACCTCGCAGGGCTTGCCCTCGCCGTCGATGGCCAGGGCGTAGAAGTTGAGATCGTCTATCCAGAAATCGCGCTCGACGGCAACCCGCATTTCTTCGGCGCGGTTTTCCCAATGCTCGGCCTCGGCATACTCGCCACGGCGGCGCGCCAGCGCCGCGAGCCCCCGGTAGGCGGCAAAGACATAGCCCTGCACCTCGACCAGGGCGATCGGCCCTTTGGGAATACGTCCGTCGGCATGGAAGACCGAGTCGATACTGTCCTTCCAGCCCTGGTTGGCCAGGCCAGACTCTGCGGCGCGCTGGTAAGTCACGAAACCCGTCGCCCGGCTTGCCTCTTCCGTCCATTCGGCGGCCGCCTTGAGCGATGGCCAGAGCGTGTCGATGAAGGCCATGTCGCCGGTGCGGTCGGCATAGGCGCAGGCGAGATGAATGTAGAGCGGGGTCGTGTCGACGCCGCCATAATAGCGGCCGAAGGGAAGCTCGCGCAGCGCCGCCATCTCGCCCTTGCGCGTCTCGTGCATGATCTTGCCCGGCTGGGAATCGATGAAGGGCGAGGTCTCGGTCGCCTGGTGCTCGGCGAGAAAGGCCAGCACGCCGCGCGCCAGACCGGGATTGAGCCACAGCATCTGCAAGCCGGAGATCACGCCGTCGCGGCCGAAGGCCGTCGAGAACCACGGGATGCCGGCATAGGGATAGGGACCGGTCGCGAGCTCTGTGGTGAGCAGAGCGACATCGGCGCGGGCGCGCTCGACCCAGTCGTTGAAGACGCGGCCGGAACTGCGCACCGTGGCGCCATGCCGGCGCTTGGCGCGCATGCCGAAACGCGCGCGGGCCGCGGCGGCGCGGAAGCGGTCGCGCCCGGGCGCGTCGGCGATCTCAGGACCGACCTCGACATACAGCACCTTGCTGCTGCGCTTGGTGACCGCGATCAGGAAGTCGGCGCGATTGTCGTGCAACTGGTCGGGCGCTTGCGAGAAGGAGATGGCCGACAGGCGCGGCAAGCCGTCGAGGCCGTCATAGCCGAGCAGCACCGACGCCTTGTCGGTCCTGGCGACATGGACCGTTCCGCGCCTTGGCCGTGTCGAGCCGCGCACCTCGAACATGTCGCGGAAGTCGGCGGCGAAATGGAGCGAGACGGCAATGGTCGAGTGCTCGCGGCTGTAGTTGGAAAGCGTGATGCGTTCGAACAGCCTGTCCTGCCAGATCAGTCTGACGCGCTCGATGTGGATCGCACCTTGCGGAATGTCGCGGCCGGCGGCGCTCTGAATCGGCAGGTTGGTCAGGTTGCTGGTGAACAGCACATTGTCCTGGCTGAGCGAGGCACCGAGCAGCGACATCTGCCTGCCGCCGACGGTCAGGCGGAATTCGGACAGGACGCGGGTGTCGTCACGAAAGAAACCGTCGCCGGCGCCCCTGATTTCGCCATAGGCGTCCGCGACGACAAAACAGTCGCCCTGCTTGAGCGCAAACAGCCGGTGTGGTTCCCGTGGCGCCGTTTCGTCCAGCGAGGCAAGGGCCACGGCGGGATCGAGCTTGCGCTCGTCGAGTTCCATCATTCGTAACCTCTTTCGCTAGCTGCGCCCCCTAAGGCATATAATTCACGAAGCCTTCACCGCATGAGCACCGATCAGCCGCATATAGGCGGCAAGGTAGTCGCGCGCCATCCTGGTGACAGAAAACCGCTTTTCGAAGACCGCCCTCACCTGCCGACGATCGAGTTCGAGGAGGGCGGGCATCGCAGTGACCGCCTCATCGACGGTATCCACGACGAAGCCGGTCACGCCCTGGTCGATGATCTCCGGCAAGGCGCCGCAATTCCAGGCGATCACCGGCGTGCCGCAGGCCATGGCCTCGATCGGGGCCAGGCCGAACGGCTCCGGCCAGTCGATGGGAAACAGCAGGCCCGCGGCGTTGCCGAGAAACTCGGCCTTCTCGTCTTCCGCGATCTCACCGACATAGTCGACGCGGTCGCCGTCGATGAGCGCCTCGATCTGGTCGTGAAAATAGGCGCGGTCGTCGTCGCCGATCTTGGCCGCCAGCTTCAGCTTCAATCCTGAAAGCCGCGCGATCTCGATCGCGCGATCCGGCCGCTTGTCGCGCGAAAGGCGTCCGAGAAAGGCCAGATAGGGCTCTCCGGCCGGCTTCTCGTAGGTCGGCGGATAGGCGCCGACCGGAATCCCGTGGTGGATCGTCGCCAGCCAATTGGCATCGGGCAATCCCCGTTTTTGGCTGTGCGAGATGGAGATCATCGGAAAGCGCGGAAAGCGCGTGTAGGCCGGCGCCAGGTCGACATAATCGAGCCTGCCATGCGGCGTCGTCACCGTTCGTTCCGCCATATGCTCGAAGAATGGAAAATGCACGAAATGGCTAAGATGGAAGTGGATGACGTCGAACTCGCCGGCTCGGCCGCGCACATCGCAGAGCATCGCCATATGCGCCGCGATCTCCGACTTCTTCGGCCGCGGATCGAGGCGGATCGCCTGGTCGCGGCCGGGCACCAGCCGCGCCGAGGTCTCGCTGTCGCCGCTCGCGAACAGCGTCACATCGTGCCCCAATTCCACCAGCGCCTCGGTGAGATAGGAGACGATCCGCTCCGTGCCGCCATAAAATCTCGGGGGGACGGATTCATAGAGCGGCGCGACATGGGCAATGCGCATGGATTCCCTCAACTGTTGAGGGAAGCAAAATGCATCAGCCGCGAGATCGTTCCTCTCAATCGACCTCGGCCGGCAGCGGAGCGCGAACCGTCCAGGTCCCGATTTCGCCACCGCGCGGACCTCAGAACCAAGGCGACGGGGTCTCTGGAGGCCTGCGAGCGCGCTGAACTAGGCGCAGGATTTGAACCGGGCGCCATCCGGCCGACCGCCATGCACTGATAACCGCGATGTCGCCCCGGGGAAATACTTGGTCTTGCTGCCGCAGGCGTCAACTCCATTTTGCCGCCAGTGTTAGCTGCTTCACAGTCAGTACCCGGCCGGGAGCAGAGATTGTCGGGTCTATTGATTTCATTTCTAAGTATTTTCTGCCCATTCCGCCTCGCGCTATCGGTCCCCTTCGATCGAGCAGGCCGGAAGCGCAATCGGGGGCGATGCGGATGCGGGTCTACGAGGCAATCGTCAAAGCGCTGGAAGGGATCGGCGTCGGCGCCGCATTCGGCGGCGCGGGCGAGAATGCCGCCGGATTGATGCTGGCGCTGAAACACTCCAAGTCGATCCGGCCGGTGATCACCCGGCATGAGCAGGCAGCATCCTTCATGGCCTGCGGCTATGCCATGTTCTCAGGCCGCCTCGGCGTCTGCTTCGCCACCGCCGGCCCCGGCGCGTTCAACCTTTTCTCCGGCCTTGCGGTCGCGATGTCGGATTCCTACCCGGTGCTTGCAATCTCCGGTTACGCCTCGCGCAGATGGACCGGCAAGGGCGCGCTGAACGAGACATCGGGAGTAAGCCGCACGCCGAACTCCCAGGCGATGTTTGCCGCGACGACGAAGAAATCCTTCCTGCTCACCGATGCCTCGAAGACCTGCGACGTGCTGGAAGAAGCCGTCAACATCGCCTTCGAAGGCAGGCCGGGTCCTGTCCACATCCATGTCCCGGAAGACCTCACCGATCACGGCGTCTCGGTCGACAATTTCCGCCCCATCGAGCTGCAGGTGAAGCCTATCCTGCCGGACCCGGCGCGGGTGCGGGACGCGGCCGAAACGCTTGTGGAGGCGCTGGAGAAAGGCAAGAAGGTCTTGGCCCTCATCGGCTTCGGCGCGGTGAAGAGCGGCGCCGGCCACGAGCTGAAGCAGCTCGTCGAGCGTTATCAGATACCCTTCGCGACCACGCTCGACGGCAAGGGCATCATTTCCGAGCGCCATCCGTTGTGCGTCGGCGTCTTCTGCGACAGCGGCCATAGCGCCGCGTGGGAAGCCTTCCTCGAAGCCGACCTCGTTCTCGCTGTCGGCAATTCCTTCGCCCAGCACGCCACCTTCGGTTTCCGCGACGACCTGTTCACGGACCGCAGGCTGATCCACATCAACATCGACATCGGCGAGATCGACAAGGTCTACAAGGCCGACGGCGCCGTCATCGGCGATGCCAGACTGGCGGTCGGCGCGCTGCTCAACAAGATGTCGGACATGCTCGAGCCGAGCACCACGGCAGACCGCGAGGCGACCGATTACAGCGACGAGCACATCCTCCATCTCACCGGCAAGATCCATCCCGGCCAGATGGCGCAGGCGCTATCCAAGCGCCTGCCGGACAATGCCATCGTTCTCGCCGATGCCGGCGCGCATCTCGCTTGGCTCGGCTACTATCTGCAGATCGCGCCGGGCCAGAATTTCCGCAAGCCCGGCGGCTTCGGCCCGATGGCCGGCAACGTCAACGGCGCGCTCGGCGTCAAGCTCGCCCATCCCGAGCGTACGGTGATCGTCGGCTGCGGCGACGGCTGCTATTTGCTTTCGGGCTTCGAGCTGCTCACCGCCGTCCAGTACGACATCCCGGTGATCTGGATCGTCTTCAACAACGCCGAGTTCCAGCTGATCAAGCTCTATCAGCTGCAATCCTATCACGAATACGGATTGGTCGATTTCGGCAATCCCGACTACGTCGCCCACGCCGAGGCCTGCGGCGCGAAGGGTTATCGCGTCGAGACTCTGGAGGAATTCGAAGCCGCGCTCGAGGACGCGCTGGCGCTCGGCAAGCCTGCAATCATCGACGCCCACATCACGCGCCTGGCGCTGCCGCATTACAGCGCCTCGCCCGAGGGCGTGGTCGCGGGCGTCGCCGAAATGATCGCGGGACGCATCCGCTCGAACTGACGAGGAGGCACGTCGTGTTGATGCAAGCAGGCCGGCAGGCAACAGCGATTTGGCGCGAAATACCGCAAGGCTCCGCGGAGGATGAGCGCCTGATGTTCGAGCGGCTGGCGCAGGACATGATGCATGTCCAGCTGAAGACCAAGCGGCGCTCCAAGGCGGCAGGCATCCAGCGCGCTTTCCACACCAAGCCGATCTTCGCCTCGATCGATGCGACGCTGCGCTTCAATGACGATCTTCCCGCTGACTTCCGCGCCGGCTTCGCCCAGCCGGGGAAATCCTATCCGGCGATCGTCCGCTTCTCCAACGCGAACGGCTCGGGCCAGGCCGACTACAAGCCCGACCTGCGTGGCGTGGCGCTGCGCGTCAAGGTCTCGGACGAGGAGCAGCACGACCTGCTCGCCACCAATTTTCCGGTCTCGCATGCCCGCGATGCCACGCAGTTCGTCGCCTTCGCCAAGGCGACCGCCGGCGGTACGGTCGGCAAGATCGTCGGCCTCCTCGGCCTCGCCTTCCGCTTCGGTCCGGCCGAAGTAATCCGCATGCTGAGGAACGTCTCCACGGGGCGCAATCGCAAGGTGCGCAGCGTCGCGTTGGAGACCTTCTGGAGCCGCGGCGCCATACGCTGGGGCGAAACGCTCGCAGTGCGCTATCTGCTGCGGCCGGTGCCGAGCGCAGCACCCGCGCCCGATCCGTCGGATACGGATGCGAGTTATCTGTCGAACGAATTCGCCGCGCGGCTGGCGGTTGGCGCCATCCGCTTCGAGCTATGCGTCCAGCCTTTCCTCGACGAGCGCTCGACGCCGATCGAGGACACGTCGGTCGAGTGGACCGAAACGGTCTCGCCGCCGGTGAAGGTGGCCGAGCTCACCATCACCCAGCCGTCGGCCGGTACCGCCGAAGCCTTCACCAACACGAGGGTGATCGACGAGCTGGCCTTCAACCCGTGGAACACGACCGACGAGTTCCGTCCGCTTGGCAATCTCAATCGGGCGCGCAAGGTCGTCTATGACGCGAGTGCCGCGCATCGGCTGGCCTATCGCTGGCGCACGGAAGCACCGCTGCGCAACCGATTGCTGGGCGCCATCGCGCGCCAGGCCTTCGTCGCTATCAATCGCCGTTTCGAATGGCACAAGCTGCCGCTTCGCCTCAGCCTGCTCAACCTTGACGCCTTCCGCTATGTGCTCAGGCAAAAGAACCTGATCGACACGGAAGTGGTCGAGGCGCCGCCCGAGGCGCGGCCGGAGCCGCAGACGCCGATCCCTGAGGTGGTGCGTCAGACGCGCACCTATGACGGCACCTATAACGACCTCTCGGCGCCGAAGATGGGCGCGGTCGGCGCCACCTTCGGCCGCAACCTGAAACCGGCCTACGCGCCCGACCTGTTCGACACGCCGAATCCGGTCGTCGTCGCGGAAAAACTGCTGCATCGCGAGACGTTCATCCCGGCGCGCTCGCTCAACATCCTCGCCGCAGCCTGGATCCAGTTCCAGGTGCATGACTGGGTCAATCATGCCCGCAATCCGCTCGGCACCAACGACATCGTGGTGCCGCTGCCTTCCGGCATGAAGTGGACGAATTCGGTCGGCGGCAAGCCGGAGCAGGTCATGCGCATTGCCGGCAACCAGGCGCTGGACCGCGGCCCCAGCTGGCCGCCGGTCTATTTCGGCAATGCCGCCTCGCACTGGTGGGACGGATCGGAGGTCTATGGTCCGAACAGCGCCAAGGCGAACATGCTGCGCGAAGGCGCCAAGATCAGGCTGGTCGACAACCACCTGCCCGTCGACATCAAGGGCTTCGAGGTCACCGGCTTCAACGAGAGCTGGTGGCTTGGCCTCAGCGCCATGCACACGCTGTTCGCGCGCGAGCACAATCTGCTCTGCGACGAATTGCGGTCGCGCTACAGGAATTGGGACGACGAGCGCATCTATCAGACGGCGCGGCTGATCGTGTCGGCGCTCATCGCCAAAATCCATACCGTGGAATGGACGCCGGCGATCCTCGCCACGCGGGCGATCGAGGTCGGCTTGTCCAGCAACTGGAATGGCCCGCCGACCAATGACTGGGTGACCAAATTCGGCCTGTGGCTGCTTGACGAGCATGCGTCGACCGGCATCCCGAAGACGATGCCGGACCATCACGCCGCGCCCTATTCGCTGACCGAGGATTTCACCACCGTCTACCGCATGCATCCGCTCTTGCCGGACGACTATTGCTTCTACCACCACCGGTCCGGCGAAAAGATCGCCGAGAAGGGCTTCCTCGACATACAGGGCGCCAACGCCGACGACATCATGCGATCCTTCGGCCTGCGCAACACGCTCTATTCCTTCGGTGTCGCGCATCCCGGCGCGATCGCGCTGCACAACTTCCCAAGATCGTTGCTGAAGCTTGAGCGCGACAAAGAGATCATCGACCTCTCGGTGGTCGACATCGTGCGCACCAGGCGGCGCGGCGTGCCGCGCTACAATGATTTTCGTGCCGGCCTGCACCGGCCACGCATCAGGAGCTTCGAGGAAGTCGCGGCAAGCCCCGAGGACGCGCGGCTGCTCGAGCAGATCTACGACGACGTCGACAAGATCGATACCGTGGTCGGCCTGCTCTCCGAGTCGGCGCCGGCGGGCTTCGGCTTCAGCGACACCGCCTTCCGCATCTTCATCCTGATGGCATCGCGGCGGCTTCAGAGCGACCGCTTCCTCACCGTCGACTACAGGCCGGAGATCTACTCGCCCTTCGGCATCGACTGGATCGCCAACAACGGCATGACCAGTCTGATCCTGCGCCACTGCCCCGACCTCGCCTCGGTGCTGCCAAGGACGCAGAGCGCCTTCGCGCCGTGGCGCCCGATCGTGCCCGCAAGCACCGATCCGGCCATGGCGGGAGCAAAGCCATGACGGCGCCGCTCAAGTCGACCGCGACCGCGAAGGGCAGCATCGCCTCCGGGCTCGATATGCTTTTGAAGCGGCCGCTGGTCGAGACGATCTTCCGCCGCCGCACGCACCGCGTCAGCCAGGGCAGCTCGGTGCTCGCCGGCAGCATGAGTTATCAGTCCGACCAGCCGCGCGAGCCGCTGTCGGAACTCGAGGAGGCGGTGCTGATCGCCATGACCGGCTGCACCGGCCTCACCATGCCCGACCGGCCCTTCCAGGATCCGGCGACGAAGCAGCCGGTCATGGCCAAGCCCAACCTCACCATGGCCGGCCGCACCGCGGGCAGTCCCGACAATGCGCAAGGCACGCACTTCTTCCTGATCAACGACAGCGGCACCTATTTCCTGCGCAAGCTGCCACCGCCCGCCGCCGGCAACACCGCCTTCACGCCCGAGCGGCTGATCGAGCGCGCGCGGGAAGCCAAGGTAAAAATCCTCGATCGCCGGCTCGACGTCGCCGAAGGCCAGCGCGACTTTCCGGCCTATCTCGATTCCAACCGCTTCCTGTCCAACCTGCCGGGCACCACCATCCTGCTGCCGGTCGTCGATCTCTCGCGCCAGTACATCAACGGCATGATGTACCTGCTCACCCAGCCCGATGGCGCGCGGCCCCACATCGTCGACGACCGCAACTTCTATCGCTCGGCCGGCGTCAAGCGCTGGGTCAAGAACGGCTTCCTCAACAAGGACCTGAAGATCCCGCTCGGCGCCATCGGCTCGCTGCGCACGCAGATCGAGGCCGATCTTCTGCTGCAGAACATCTTCCTCGTCGCCGATGCCATGGGGCTGGGCGCCTGGATCCATGGCTCGATCAGCCCGCCGGTGCTTCTCGGCGATCCGAAATTCTCAAAGACCTATGGCGCCATGCTCGGCTTCGACGTGGCGGTGCCGCGCTGGCGGCTCATGGACCTGTTGCGCTGGCATATTCCACTGCCGACATACGCCAATCTGCGTAGCAACCCGATCGGCCTGCGCTTCGAGGGCGAGCACCTGATCAAGGGCATGTCGCCGCCCTACTACGACTCGATGGCGGACGCCGTCGCCGAAGTCGTCGAGGAGAAGTTCGGCAAGAGCGGTCTTTACTCGGACGAGAAGCTTTTTGCCGAAATCTACAAAGGCGATTACGGCCACCGCTATCTCGGCGAGGCGGCGGTCTACACGCAGGACGTCATCGACTGCGTGCGCGACATCTGCACCTACATCTACGAGACGCACGGCCGCTTCCCGGCGCATTGCGACGCCATCCACGTGCCCGGCATCTGGCTGCAGGTTCACCACGTCGATGTCGGCTACTACCAGCGCTTCTTCCGCGACGGCCTGACCGACGCGCATCTCAACCACGCGCGCGACTGGCACTGATCCGGATGGCAGCGCCATAGCGCTCGCCAGCGGTCTCTGGGGCGACCGGGCTTTCGGCCGATCAGCTCATCCAGTTGCCGCCGTCGACATTGAGCGTCTGCGCCACGACGTAGTCGGCATCGCTCGACGCCAGGAAGACGGCCGCGCCCCGATAGTCGTCGGGATCGCCCATGCGGCCTGCCGGCACCGCCAGCCCGACCTGCCGCTTCTTCTCTCCGACCGGCAAGTTTTCGTAGCGCGCGAACAGCGCGTCGACCTGATCCCACATCGGCGTGTCGACCACGCCTGGCGCGATGCCGTTGACGTTGATGCCGTGCTTGATCAGCGCAAGGCCGGCCGATTGCGTGATGCTGATCACCGCAGCCTTGGTCGCGCAGTAGACGGCAACCAGCGCCTCGCCGCGTCGGCCCGCCTGCGAGGCCATGTTGATGATCTTGCCGCGACGCCCTTGCGCGACCATGCGTTTGGCCACCGCCTGCAGCGTGAACAACAGGCCTTTCACATTGACCGAGAATTGAAGGTCGAAGCTCTTTTCCGAGATTTCCAGAAGCGGTCCCATGTCGAAGACGGCGGCATTGTTGACCAGGATGTCGATGCCGCCATGCGTCCTTGTCACCGCATCGACCATCGCCTCTATCGAGGCGAGATCGCGCACGTCGAGCCGGACGGTGGAAGCTTGACCGCCCAACTCTTGAGCCAGCGCGTCCGCCTTGTCGATCGCCATATCGGCGATAACGACATGAGCGCCTTCGGCGGCGAAGCCGCGCACGATGGCCGCCCCGATGCCTTGCGCGCCGCCGGTGACGACGGCGACCTTATCCTTGAGTTTCATGCCGGTTCTCCTGTCTCAGCGGGTAGTATAGCCGCCATCGATGACCAGCACCTCACCGGTCACATAGCTCGAAGCAGGAGAGCACAGGAAAAGTGCGGCCGCGGCAACCTCCTCCGGCTGGCCGACGCGGCCCATCGGCGTCATGCCGCGCCAGATCGGGAACCATTCCGGATTCTCGATGCCGCCGCGCGAAAGGTCCGTTTCGATATAGCCGGGCGCGACGGCGTTGACACGGATGTTCTCGACCGCGACCTCGCTGGCGAGGCTCTTGGTCATCATGTGCACCGCCGCCTTGGAGTTGTTGTAGGCGACCTGGTTCTGCGGAATGTTGGAGACGATGCCGGAGATCGAGCCGACATTGAGGATCGCGCCGCCGCCCTGGCGCCGCATCGGCGCCAGCGCCGCCCTGCAGCAGCGGAAGACGGCATCGACATTGATCGCCATCGTCTGCCGCCAGATGTCCTCCGGATAGTCGCCGCTGTCGCCATGCACGGCGATGCCGGCGCTGTTGACCAGTATATCGAGCCGGCCGGCCTTGGCCAGTGTTTCGGCAACCAACCCGTCCGGCGCCTTTTCGTCCAGCATTTCCGCTGCGAGAAAATCGAAGGCGATACCCGAGAGTGCCTGCCGCGCATCATCCTTCATGGTTCGGCCCGCAACGACGACGCGCGCGCCGGCTTCGCCGAGCGCCTTGGCGATGGCGAGGCCGATGCCGCGCGTGCCGCCGGTCACCAGCGCGACCTTGCCGTCCAGTCGGAAGCGGTCGAGGATCATGATTGCGGCCCCATCATGCGGAGTTGGAAGGCTCAGATGTCGACGCTCTGCGGCAGGATGACGAGGTCGCGGATAGTGATGTTGCGCGGCCGCGTCAGCATGAAGAGCACGGCCTCGGCCACTTCCTTGGCCTCCATGAGGCTGCCGGCGGCCAACGCTTCTTCCATCTTGGCCTTCGGCCAGTCGCTCAGCAGCGCCGTCACCACCGGACCGGGAGCGACCGCGCCGACTCGGATGCCGTGCTTCAGCACCTGGCGGCGAAGCGTATGGACGAAGGCCTGCACGGCGAATTTCGAGGCGGTGTAGATCGGCTCCCAGACCACGGGAACGAAGCCGGCTACCGAACTGGTCACGATGATGTCGCCGCTCTTCCTCTCGATCATATGCGGCAGCACGGCGTGCACCGTGCGGAAGACAGCGTTGATGTTGAGGTTGAGCATCCTGTCCCATTGGTCGGGGTCGCCGGATGCCACCTCGCCGCCGACATAGGCGCCGGCATTGGCATGGAAGATGTCGAGCTTGCCCGCCTTTTCCAGGACCTCGGGCATCATGCGATCGACGCTCGCCGGGTCGAGCAGGTCGGTAACCACCGCTGAAGCATTGTCGCCCAGTTCCGCGACAAGTGCCTTCAGCCGGTCCTCGGCCCGATCGACCAGGACGACCTTGGCGCCGGCGGCGAGCATGGCGCGGGCGCATTCCAGCCCGATGCCGGAGGCAGCACCAGTGATTGCGGCAACCTTGCCGGAGAGACTTTCAGACATTGTGATCCTCTTCGATGAGCCGTCAGGCGCGGCCGTGTGAGACACGCGAGCGGCGGGCGAGAGAATCGACGATGACCGCGATCGCCAGCACGCAGCCGGTGATCATGTACCGGAGCGAGGATGACAGATCGAGCAGCGTCAGGCCGCTTGCGATGGATTGGATGACGATGATGCCGAGCAGCGCCGAATAGGCGCTGCCGCGGCCGCCGAACAGGCTGGTGCCGCCGATGACGGCCGCCGCGATGGCGTTGAGGTTGACGTCGCCGGTGCCGGCCTGCTGGCTGGCGGTTGCCAGGCGTGCCGCCGACAGCAGCCCGCCGGTGGCAGCCAGCGTGGCGCAGAGCGCGAAGGCGCTGGCGTAGATCAGGCGCACATTGATGCCGGCGCGGCGCGCCGCCTCGCGGTTGCCGCCGACCGCGGTCATGGAGCGGCCCCACTGGGTCCGCTTCAGCGCGTAGTTCATCGCCACGACCAGGCCGACGAACAGGGCGAACATCCAGGGCACGCCGCGCGACTGGTTGAGATAGTAGGTCACCAGTTCGAGCGCGACCGTGATCGCGACGGCCTGGAGCAATAGCCCGCCGAACGAGCGCGACGACAATCCGGCGGCCTGGCGGCGCTGCGCCTTGCGGTAGCCGAGCAGCAAAGCGAGCACGCCGGGTACCACCGCTAGCGTGTACGACACCCAATGCGGCATCACCAGCAGCTGGCCGAAATTCACCAGCGGCGAATCGTAGGGCAGGTTGATCGAGCCGGTCGGGCCGAGGATGTAGAGCTGCAGCCCTAGGAAGGCGAGCAGGCCCGAAAGCGTCGACACGAAGCTGGGCATCCCGAGCCGGTTGAGCAGCAGCGCATAGACGCAGCCGGTCACGAACCCGACCGCCATGGCCGCGAGGATGGCAAGCGCGACCGGCCAGCCCCACTGCACCCACAGCACGCCGAGCAGCGCCGAAGCCAGGCCGCTGACGGAGCCGACGGACAGGTCGATCTCGCCCACCATCAGCACGCAGACGATGCCGAGCGAGATGATGCCGACCGTCGAGCAGTCGAACAAAAGATTGACCAGGTTGTTCGGCGACAGGAATACCGGGTTGAGCGTCTGGAAGATCGTGCAGATCAGCACCAGTCCGACGACCACGGGCAGCGATCCCAGATCGCCGGAGCGGACGCGGTCGAGAAAGCCCCTGATGGCGCCCTTCGCGCCGCTGCGGTCCTTCAGCCGCTCGTCGCTGCGATCGAGCAGCGCGCCGGGATTTCGATCGGAAGCCGTCGTCATGGCTGCTCTCCCTGCACCTTCTCGGCTGTACGCCTGCCGCGCCGCGAGACGGCGTTGTCGTCGGCGCCGGTTATCGCGGTCACCAGTTCCTGGTTGGATGCGCCGGGCAGGAAGATGCCGTTGTTGCGGCCGAGCCTCAGCACCACGATGCGGTCGGCGACGGCGCGCACGTCCTCCATGTTGTGGCTGATCATGACGACACCCAGCCCGCGATCCCGCACGCGCTCGATGAGGTTCAGCACCTCGGCCGTCTGCGCGACGCCGAGCGCCGCTGTCGGCTCGTCGAGGAGAATGACCCTCGGCTCCATCAGCAGCGAGCGGGCGATCGCCACCGTCTGCCGCTGCCCGCCCGAGAGCGACGCCACTGGTTCGCGCACGCTGGGGATCCGCGCGGACAATTCCTTGAGCAGGGTCCAGGCGCGGACCTCCATCGAGACTTCGTCGAGGCGAAGGGGATGAAGCTCGCGGCCGAGGAAGATGTTGGCCACGACGTCGAGGTTCTCGCAGAGCGCCAGATCCTGGAAGACTGTCGCGATGCCGAGCTTCAGCGCCGCGGCGGGATTGGCTAGCGTCACCGGCTGGCTATCGAAAGTAATCGAGCCCGAACTCGGCATGTGTGCGCCGGCAAGGATCTTCACCAGCGTCGACTTGCCTGCGCCGTTGTCCCCGACCAGGGCCACGATCTCGCCGGCATTGATGTCGAGATCGACATCGGTGAGGGCCGACACGGCGCCGAAATTCTTCGAGATGCCGCGCAGGCTGAGCACCGGCGGCCGACTTGTCGTGGAGGGCGTATCGGGTATTGCCATGGCCTGTCTCTCTTCCCGCATTTGGTCGGTATGTCCGGCCGCCAGGAGGTAGCGGCCGGACAAGCCCGGCTGTCGCCTTGGCGACGTGCCGAGCGTATCGCATGCGACACGGCGTGTGCCGCATCGCTTTGGAGACGATACGGCTTGCGCCGCATCGCTCTGGAGACAATGCCGCCGGAGCGGCATTGCTCCTTATTCGATGCCGAGCTTCTTGCAGCCTTCGGCGTAGCGGTCGGTGCAGAGCTGCGCGGCGGTCTGGATCTTCTTGTCGATGATCTCGGCCTTGAGGTTCTCCTGCGTCACCACCGCCGGCACGAAGAGCTGCGAGGGCGTGTCGTAGAGCGTCGTCTCGGCTTTCGGAGTCTCGCCCTTGAGAAGCTGCACCGCAACGTTCGCCGCGGCCGCGGCGACGATTTCGCTAGGCTTGGAGATAGTGTTGTACTGGTCGCCGGCAATAACGAGCTGCAAGGCGGCGATCGTGGCATCGTTGCCCGTCACCGGCGGCACCGGATCGACGCCGGCGGCCTTGAACGCCGCGATGGCGCCGCCGCCCGTGCCGTCATTGGCGGCGACCACGCCGACGATCTTGTTGCCGAAGCGCGAGATCTGCCCCGCCGCCCATTGCTGGGCATTCGACGGCGCCCAGTTCGGCGTGTCGAACTCGGCGAGCGTCTTGTAGCTGCCGGTCTTGAGGCCGTCGTGGATACCGTCCTTGATCAGGCCGGCCGCGGCGTCGGTCGGAGAGCCGTTGATCTGCAGCACGCCGACATCGCCGTCGCTCGACACGCCCTTGGCCTTGAGATGCTCCACCAGCGAGGCGGCGATCGCCTTGCCGATGGCCTTGTTGTCGAATGACACGTAGAAATCGGCCTTGGTGGTGGGGATCGGACGGTCATAGGCGATGACCTTGACGCCCTGAGCCTGCGCATTGTGCACCAGCGATGCCGCCGCCGCGGAGTCGACCGGGTCGAGCACGACAACCTTGGCGCCCTGGGTGATGACCGAGTTGAACTGCTGTTGCTGCTTGGTGACGTCGGCGTCGGCGTTGAGATAGAGCACCTTGCAGCTGTCGCAGAGTTTCTTCATTTCGGCGACGAACCCTGGATGGTCATGCTCTTCGTAACGCGTCGAGCCCTGGTCGGGCATCAGAAACGCGACCGTGGAACCGGCGATATCCTGCGCGTTGGCAAAGGTCGCGCCGAGAGCGAGGCCCGAGACGGCCAAGGCGGCCGCAGTCAGTCTGGACATATATCTGGACATAAGGTCTTCTCCATTCCCGTTGTTGTGAACGGACCCCCGATGCCGGGCCGCGGATGTCTGCTCGCGCTGTCCGATCGGAAGTCTAACGAACTCGTGCAGCAGCCTCACGGCTTCCTCCCGCTGGCATGACACGAGGCAATACTCGTCCGTCGTTGGTTCGCTTGCGCGATCCATCGCTTGATCTTGGCTATTGTTTAAGGCTTGTTTCTCCTCCCGAACTCCTTTCTATGCGGCGCGCGCGGCCGCGAAATTGTCTGCAACCAATCGTCTGAACTGCGAAGGCGGCATGCCCTTCTCGGCCAGGAACTGGCGATTGAAGTTCGACAGATTGTTGAAGCCGACCTCGAAGCAGATGTCCGAGATCTGCGCCTGCTCGTCGCTCATCAGGATCTGACAGGCGAGATTGATGCGCAGGCGCTTGATGTATTGCAGCAGCGACATGCCGGTGTGCTTGCGGAACGAGCGCGAAAACGCGCTCGGCGTCTGCCCGGCGATCGCGGCAAGATCGCCTTCGTTGAATTGCTGGGTCAGGTTCTCGCGGATATAGGCGAGCGCCTGGTTCATGCCCGCCGACATGTATCCCGATGGATCCGGCACATAGTTTTCGCTGGCGAGCACGCGCGGCGCGCTCTCGCGGCTCAGCGCTTCCATGATCGACATGAAAAGGCTGATCCGGTGCACGCCATAGGCATGCGTGATCTCCGCCATCAACGGCATGACCTCCCTGCTCACTCCCTTGCTGAACAGGACGCCGCGCCGCGAGAGGTCGAGCAGCGGGGAAACAGCGCTAAGCTCGGGAAAGGTCGAGATCGCGCCGCCGATGAATTCCTCGCTGAACTGGATCAGCCTGCAGCGCAGCGGAACGGACTGGCCTTCTGGAACCTCGCTGATCCAGTTGTGCGGCAGGTTGGGACCGGCCAGCACGAGATTGCCGATCTCGAATTCGCCGATGAAGTCGCCGACGAAATAGCGGCCCTTGGTCGCGACGATCTGATGCAGTTCGTATTCGGGATGAAAATGCCAGCGCACCGTATGGTACGGATAGCCATGCCATTTCACCGCGAATGACTCGCCAGGCCTTATCTGTATGACTTCCAGATCGGGTCCCATGCTTCCTCCCGGAGGCTGTCGGGGTGCTTCAGCCTTCGAACCGCGGCCGTTTGTTTGGCTCATCTAGGGACAGGATAACGGCGACCAGGGATGACCGCCACCTCGCCACGCCGCGCCGACTGATACGTTTTTGACCATTTTGGGCCAGCGAACGGGGTATCTTCGAAAATCCGCAGGCCCAAATACCTGGATTTCACAAAAGGCGCATGGGCGCGGCAAACTTCGCCTCGGACAGCATTGCCGCATTGCACAATTCTGGTCCGGCTGCACAATAGGCGCATGTCCGCCGGTTCGTTGACCATCCTTGTTATCGACGAGAACCGCATCCGTGCCTCGATCATCGAGGCCGGATTGCGGGACGCCGGCCATCGCCATGTCACCGTGGTCCACGACGTGGCCGGTATCGCCAGGCGCATTGCCGAGATCGAGCCGGATGTCATCGTCATCGATCTCGAAAATCCCAACCGCGACATGCTGGAGAACATGTTCCAGCTTTCGCGCGCGGTGAAACGGCCGATCGCCATGTTCGTCGACCGCTCAGACCAGGCCTCGATCGAGGCGGCCGTCGATGCCGGTGTGTCCGCCTATGTGGTCGACGGGCTGAAGAAGGAACGCATCAAGCCGATCCTCGACATGGCCATCAGCCGCTTCAATGCCTTCTCGCGCATGGCGCGCGAACTGGAGGAGGCGCGAAGCGAGCTCGAGAACCGCAAGGTCATCGATCGGGCCAAGGGCATATTGATGAAGTCGCGCGGCTTGAGCGAGGAGGCTGCCTACGCGCTTCTGCGCAAGACCGCGATGAACCAGAACCGCAAGATCGCCGATATCGCCCAAAGCCTGGTGACGGCGGCGGGGCTGCTGGGTCCGCTGGAGGGCGAATGAGCATGACTGCTGCGCACGAGATCACCGCCGGCTTCATGCCCCTTTTCGACAGCGCCGTTCTGGTCGCGACCGGCGAGATGGGCTTTGCCGCTCGCGAGGGCATCGAACTCAAGCTGCATCGCGAGACCTCCTGGGCCAACATTCGCGACCGCATCGCCATCGGCCATTTCGATGTCGCCCATATGCTGGGGCCGATGCCGCTCGCCTGCAGCCTCGGCCTCACGCCGCTTGCGTCCGAGACCATCGTGCCCTTCTCGCTCGGGCTCGGCGGCAACTGCGTCACCGTCTCCAACGCGGTGTGGCAAGGCATGGCGGCGCATGGGGCCGCACCCGACCTCGATCCGGCGCGCGCCGGCGCGGCGCTTGGCGCGCTGATCCACGAGCGGGCGGCCGCTGGCCGCGAGCCGCTGCGCTTCGCCGTCGTGCACCCGCATTCCGGGCACAATTACGAGCTGCGCTACTGGCTCGCCGCCTGCGGCATCGATCCCGACCGCGATATCGAGATCGTCATTGTGCCGCCGCCCTTCATGGCCGATGCGCTCTCCGCAGGCCGCATCGACGGCTATTGCGTCGGCGAGCCCTGGAACAGCACCGCTGTCGCAGCCGGCACCGGCCGCATCGTCACCGTCAAGGCGCTGCTGTGGCGTAACAGCCCGGAAAAGGTGATCGGCGTGCGCAGGGCCTGGGCCGAGGAAAATCCGGACGCGCTGGCGGCACTGCTGAGGGCGCTGCATCATTCCGCCCGCTGGTGCCAGGATCCGGCAAACCGCGGCGACTTGGCCGCGCTGATGGCCAGGCCCGCCTTCCTCGGGCAGCCCGAGGCGATCCAGATGCCGGTCCTTACCGGACGCCTTCAACTGGGCGGCGGCGCGGAACGGAGCGTGGAGGATTTCTTCCTGCCCTTCGACAAGGCGGCGAACTTTCCCTGGAAGAGCCATGCGCTGTGGTTCTACACGCAGATGGTGCGCTGGGGGCAGTTGCCGCACACACCGGAGAACCTGGCCATCGCCCGCGACTGCTATCGGCCCGACCTCTACCGCTCGGCGCTGAAGCCGCTCGGCGTGGCCTTGCCCGGCGCCAATGCCAAGGTCGAGGGCGCGCTGAAGATCGCCACGCCAGTCGGCTCGGCCGGAGCGAGCCTTGTGCTCGGCCCCGACGGATTCTTCGACGGCCAGATCTTCGATCCGGACAAAATCGACGCCTACATCGCCGGCCAGAAACGCGCCTGATTATTTGCGCGCCAATCTTGTGCATTGCACAAAATTTATGCGTGCGCTTGCGCTAATGAACAATCTTTGCCCTGCTCGCCTTGCGGATCGGCGCGCGCACCATTGTATCATATAATTGATTTAATTGATGTTTTTCATCCAGTCCGAAACTGGCACAGATCCTGCTTTGCAATAGGCAGGCTCCTCAGGAGTCACGGAACAGGCGTCCAATGGCGGGCGCCAAAGGCAAAGCTGCCGCTCAGGTCGATACGCGATCCCGGATGGACGGACGCGCACGGCTTGGCCGGCAGCTTTTTGTTTTGACCGAACACGCAATCGACGCGCTGGTCCCAAGCGGCGCCCAATGGAGATGATGATGACGAGACGGATCGGAACTGGAACGACCCTCAAGGGCATGACGCGTCGCGACTTCCTTGCCAGAAGCGCCTTGACGGCGGGGCTGTTCGTGGCGGCGCGCAAGATCTTGCCCTCGGGCGCCTATGCGGCGACCGCCGCGCCCGAAGTGACCGCCGCCAAGCTCGGCTTCATCGCGCTGACCGATGCGGCGCCGCTGATGATCGCCAAGGAGAAGGGGCTGTTCGCCAAGTATGGCATGCCCGATGTCGAGGTGCTGAAGCAGGCCTCCTGGGGCGCGACGCGCGACAATCTGATGCTCGGCGGCGAGGCCAACGGCATCGACGGCGCCCATATCCTGACGCCGCTGCCCTATCTCATGCACACCGGCAAGGTGACGCAGAACAACCAGCCGATGCCGATGGCGATCGTGGCGCGGCTGAACTACGACTGCCAGGGCATTTCGGTGGCGCAGGAATATGCCGCCACCGGGGTCGGCCTCGACGCCTCCAAGCTCAAGGAAGCCTTCGCCGCCAAGAAGGCCGCCGGCAAGGAAGTCAAGGCTGCCATGACCTTCCCGGGCGGCACGCACGACCTCTGGATACGCTACTGGCTGGCCGCCGGCGGCATCGATCCCAACAAGGACGTCTCGACCATCGTCGTGCCGCCGCCGCAGATGGTGGCCAACATGAAGGTCGGCAATATGGACGTGTTCTGCGTCGGCGAGCCGTGGAACGAGCAGCTCGTCCACCAGGGCATCGGCTTCACCGCCGCCACCACGGGCGAGCTGTGGAAGGGCCATCCGGAAAAGGCGCTCGGCCTGCGCGCCGCCTTCATCGAGAAGAACCCGAACGCCACCAAGGCGATCCTGATGGCCGTCATGGAAGCCCAGCAATGGTGCGATGCCATGGAGAACAAGGAGGAGATGGCCTCCATCATCGGCAAGCGGCAATGGATGAACGTGCCCGTCGCCGACATCATCGGCCGCCTCAAGGGCGACATCAACTACGGCAACGGCCGCGTCGCCAAGGGCACCGACCTCTACATGAAGTTCTGGAAGGACGGGGTTTCCTATCCCTTCAAGAGCCATGATGCCTGGTTCCTCGCCGAGAACATCCGCTGGGGCAAGTTCGCGCCGACCACCGACATCAAGGCCTTGGTCGACCAGGTCAACCGCGAGGATCTCTGGCGCGAGGCGGCCAAGGACCTGGGCGTCGCGGCAAGCGACATCCCGGCCTCCTCGTCTCGCGGTGTCGAGACCTTCTTCGACGGCAAGACCTTCGATCCGGCCAACCCGTCCGCCTATCTCGACAGCCTGAAGATCAAGGCATCGGCTTAAGCGCAAACGGCGCCTTCGCGCCGTCGTCGCCAGAACCTGCCACGGAGTTTTTCTACGACATGTCCATCCAAACCGTCGAGGACACCAAGGTGAAGGCGTTTCCGGTAAAGCCCGCCGAGATCATCGCCTTCACCGCAAAGGCGAGGCGCCGCATCGACCCGCTCGCCATCGTCGGCCGGCTGGCAACGGCGCTGGTGCCGCCGGCCGTCGTCATCCTCATCCTGCTCGTCGTCTGGCAGATCGCCTGTTCCTCGCCGACGGCCAGCCTGCCGCCGCCGAGCCAGGTATGGAGCGAGGCCTATGACCTGATCGCGCATCCGTTCTTCGACAACGGCCCGCAGGATATCGGCCTTGCCTGGCGGGTGCTGATCTCGCTGCAGCGCGTCGCCATCGGCTTCGGTATGGCGGCCGTCGTCGGCGTGGCGCTGGGCGCGCTGGTCGGCCAGTCGGTCTGGGCGATGCGCGGCCTCGATCCGGTGTTCCAGATCCTGCGCACCGTGCCGCCGCTCGCCTGGCTGCCACTGTCGCTCGCCGCCTTCCGCGACTCCAACCCGTCGGCGCTGTTCGTGATCTTCATCACCTCGATCTGGCCAGTGATCATCAACACCGCAGTCGGCGTGCGCAACATCCCAGAGGACTACCGCAACGTCGCCCGCATCCTGCGGCTCAACCAGCTCGAGTTCTTCGTCAAGATCATGGTGCCGGCCGCCGCGCCCTACATCTTCACGGGCCTCCGGATCGGCATCGGGCTCTCTTGGCTCGCCATCGTCGCCGCCGAGATGCTGACCGGCGGCGTCGGCATCGGCTTCTTCATCTGGGACGCGTGGAATTCCTCGCGGCTGCCCGACATCATCGTCGCGCTCGTCTATATCGGCGTCACAGGCTTCTGCCTCGACCGGCTGGTCGCGACGGTCGGCGCCTTCGTTACCCGCGGCACAACGGCAAAGTGAGGAGGGCGCGATGACCGCCTATCTGAAGCTCGACCGTATCGACAAATCCTTCGCGCGCGGCAGCCAGGTCAGCGAGGTGCTGAAGGACATCAGGCTCACCATCGACAAGGGCGAGTTCGTCTCCATCATCGGCCATTCCGGCTGCGGCAAGTCGACCTTGCTCAACCTGATCGCCGGGCTGACCAAGGTTTCCAAGGGCGCCGTGCTGCTCGAGGACAAGGAGGTCGACAGCCCCGGACCGGAGCGCGCCGTGGTGTTCCAGAACCACTCGCTCTTGCCATGGCTCACCGTCTACGAGAACATCAACCTCGCTGTGTCCAAGGTCTTCGGCCGGACAAAGGTCCGGGCCGAGCGGCATGAATGGATCATGCGCAACCTCGACCTCGTCCAGATGGCGCATGCCAGGGACAAGCGCCCGGCCGAAATTTCCGGCGGCATGAAGCAGCGCGTCGGCATTGCCCGCGCGCTCGCCATGGAACCGAAGATCCTTCTGCTCGACGAGCCGTTCGGCGCGCTCGACGCGCTGACCCGCGCCCATCTCCAGGACGCGGTGATGGACATCCACGCCAGGCTGGGCTCGACCATGATCATGATCACCCACGATGTCGACGAGGCGGTGCTTCTGTCCGACCGCATCGTGATGATGACCAACGGTCCGGCGGCCACCATCGGCGAAGTGCTTTCGGTGCCGCTCGCCCGGCCGCGCCGGCGAATCGAGCTTGCCTCCGACCGCACCTTCCTGCGCTGCCGCGAGGCGGTGCTGAAGTTCCTTTATGAACGCCACCGCTTCGTCGAAGCCGCGGAGTAGCGCCATGACCGAGAAACCCGTCATTGGCGGCATGGGCAATCTGCACCGGCATCGGGCAATCTACCGCATTGCACAAATATTATGCTGCTATGCAAGGCACTCTGATTAATCTTTGACCCGCCGCCGGCCTCGGTTAAAAGTTGCGCGGCATTGATTTTATTCAACAATTTTGAGCGCTGTCGAATTGGCACGCTTCCTGCTTTTGAGAATGCAGGTCCGCAAGGACCAAGAGACACGGCGTCCAATGGCGGGCGCCACAGGCAAAGCTGCCGCTCAGGTCACCACGCGATCCCGGATGCACGGACGCGAGAGGCCTGGACGGCAGCTTTTTTGTTTTGGACCCGAACACGAAAATCGACGGTGCCGATCCCAAGCGGCGCCAACCGGAGACGACGATGACGAAACGGATCGGAACTGGCGCTTCGCTGAAGGACTTCACCCGCCGCGATTTCCTGGCGAGCAGCGCCCTGACGGCGGCGCTCTTCATCGCCGCGCTCCTGCTGTTTCCCGCCAGCCACGAAACGGAGGGCACGCCAGTGACCGCGCAAATCCCGGCCTCGCCGCGCTGACTGATGCCGAGCCTCTGATCAACACAACACGCGGCGCCTCCCACGCCGCAAACCGGAGCCGACCATGACCGCAAACCTCCCAGCCGCGCCCAGCCAGGACAGTAGCTCCCGGCAGGCGCTCGTCATGTCCACCATCGCCTTCACCGTGTGCTTCGCGGTGTGGACGATCTTTTCCATCATCGGCGTGCGCATCAAGCAGGAGCTCGGCCTCAACGAGACCGAATTCGGTCTGCTCGTCGGTACGCCGATCCTGACCGGCTCGCTCGTGCGCATCGTGCTCGGCGTCTGGACCGACCGCTATGGCGGCCGTCTGGTCTATACCGTGACCATGCTCGCGGCGGCCCTCGCGACCTTCCTGCTCGCCTTCGCACATACCTATGAGCAGATGCTGATCGCAGCCCTCGGCGTCGGGCTCGCGGGCGGCTCCTTCGCTGTCGGCGTCGCCTATGTCTCGCGCTTCTTCCCGGCCGGAAAACAGGGCACCGCACTCGGCATCTTCGGCGTCGGCAATGTCGGCGCCGCAGTCACCAAGTTCCTGGCGCCGCTGGTGCTGCTTGCCTGGGGCTGGCAGTCGGTCGCGCTGATCTGGGCCGCGGCGCTGGTCGTCATGGCCGCCGTGTTCTGGTTCACGACCGACGACGATCCGGTCATCCGCGAGCGCCGCGCCGGCAAGGCGGCGCCGGCGAGGAGCTTCTGGCAGGAATTCGCGCCGCTGAAGAACCTGCAGGTCTGGCGCTTCGCCTTCTATTACTTCTTCTCCTTCGGCGCGTTCGTGGCGCTGTCGCTCTGGCTGCCGCGCTACCTTATCGGCGTCTACGGTTTCGGCATCGCCACCGCCGGCATGGTCGGCGCCGCCTATTCAATTCCCGCAAGCATCTTCCGCGCCTATGGCGGCGTGCTTTCCGACCGCATCGGCGCGCGCACAGTCCTTTACTCGACCTTCACGGTCTGTGCCGTCGCGACCCTCGTTCTGTCTCTCCCCTCGGCAGACTACGTCGTGCGCGGCATCAGCGGGCCGATCCCCTTCCACTTCGAGATTGGCCCGCTCGCCTTTATCGCTGTCGCCTTCGTGCTCGGCTTCTTCATGAGCCTCGGCAAGGCCGCCGTCTACAAGCACATCCCCGTCTACTATCCACAGAGCGTCGGCGCGGTCGGCGGCGTCGTCGGCATGATCGGCGGCCTCGGCGGTTTCATCCTGCCGATCGCCTTCGGCGCACTGAACGACCTCAGCGGGGTCTGGTCGAGCTGCTTCATGCTGCTTTTCCTCATCGTCGTCTCGTGCCTGCTCTGGATGCACCTCTCCATCCGCCGGATGCAGCGCGCGGCGGAGGTCGAGACCGCGGCCCTCTCCTATGCCGCCGAATAGATCGGAGCAGACCGACATGACCGAAAAACTCGTCATCATCGGCAACGGCATGGCACCCGGCAGGATGCTCGAGCACCTGCTGGAAGCAGCACCCGACCGCTACGCCATGACCATCTTCAACGCCGAGCCGCGCGTGAACTACGATCGCATCATGCTGTCGCCGGTGCTTTCGGGCGAGAAGGAATTCGATGAAATCGTCATCCACGGCGACGGCTGGTACATCAAGCACGGCATCACCCTCTACAAGGGCCACAGGATCGTCGCCATCGACAGGGACGCGAAGACCGTCACCTCGGACCGCGGCGTGACCGAGAGCTACGACAGGCTCGTCATCGCCACCGGCTCGGTTCCCTTCATCATCCCGGTGCCGGGCAAGGACCTGCCCGGCGTGCTCACCTATCGCGACCTCGACGACGTCAACGCCATGCTGCTTGCCGCGCAGTCGCGCGCCAAGGCGATCGTCATCGGCGGCGGCCTGCTCGGGCTGGAAGCCGCGGCCGGGCTCAAGGAACGCGGCATGGACGTCACCGTGCTCCACGTCATGCCGACGCTGATGGAGCGCCAGCTCGATCCGGCCGCCGGTTACCTGCTGCAGAAGGCCGTCGAGGCGCGCGGCATCAAGGTCATGACCAAGGCCAACACCAAGGCCATTGTCGGCAACGGCAAGGTCGAGGGCGTCGAGCTCATGGACGGCACGGTCATCCCCGCAACGCTGGTCGTGATGGCGGTCGGCATCCGCCCGAACAGCGCCTTGGCCAAGGACGCAGGGCTGGAGGTGAACCGCGGCATCGTCGTCGATGACCGTATGGAGACCTCCGATCCGGCGATCATGGCGCTCGGCGAATGCGCGGAGGTCGGCGGCCATGTCTACGGGCTGGTTGCGCCTCTCTACGAGATGGCCCGCGTAGCGGCTGCCAGGCTGACGGACGGCGAGGACAAGCGCTTCGTCCATTCCGACACGCCGACCAAGCTCAAGGTCACCGGCATCGACCTCTACTCGCTGGGTGACTTCGCCGACGGCGACGATCGCGAGGAGATCATCCTGCGCGACGCATCCGCGGGCATCTACAAGCGCGTCGTGCTGCAGGACAACCGCATCATCGGCACGGTGCTGTTCGGCGAGACCGCCGACGGCGCCTGGTTCAACGACCTCAAGAAGGAGGCGACGGACATCTCCGAGATGCGGGACACGCTGATCTTCGGACAGGCGTTCCAGGGAGGCGCTTCCTCGGACCCTTTGGCGGCCGTTGCGGCACTGGCGGATGATGCGGAAATCTGCGGCTGCAACGGCGTCTGCAAGGGCAAGATCACCGGTGCGATCACAAGCAAAGGGCTGACCGGGCTCGACGACGTGCGCGCCCATACCAAGGCCTCGGCCTCGTGCGGCTCGTGCACGGGTCTGGTCGAGCAACTGCTGAAACTCACGCTCGGCGAGGCCTACAATCCGGCGGCGGTGCAACCCATGTGCGGCTGCACGAGCCTCGGCCACGACGACGTGCGACGCCTGATCAAGGCGAAGGGCCTGAAGACAATTCCGGCCGTCATGCAGGAGCTCGAATGGAAGACCTCCTGCGGCTGCGCCAAATGCCGGCCGGCGCTCAACTACTATCTGGTCTGCGATTGGCCGGACCAATATGCCGACGACTATCAGTCGCGCTTCATCAACGAACGCGTGCACGCCAACATCCAGAAGGACGGCACCTATTCGGTCGTGCCGCGCATGTGGGGCGGGGTGACCAGCGCCGACGAATTGCGCGCCATCGCCGACGTGGTCGACAAGTTCCGCATCCCGACCGTGAAGGTGACCGGCGGCCAGCGCATCGACATGCTGGGCATCCGCAAGGAAGACCTGCCGGCGGTGTGGGCCGATCTCGGCAAGGCCGGCTTCGTCTCCGGCCATGCCTATGCCAAGGGCCTGCGCACCGTGAAGACCTGCGTCGGCTCCGACTGGTGCCGTTTCGGCACGCAGGATTCGACCGGGCTCGGCATCCGCATCGAGAAATTCATGTGGGGTTCCTGGACGCCGGCCAAGGTAAAGATGGCGGTGTCGGGATGCCCTCGCAACTGCGCGGAAGCCACCTGCAAGGATGTCGGCGTGGTCTGCGTCGACAGCGGCTACGAGATCCACTTCGCCGGCGCCGCTGGTCTCGACATCAAGGGCACCGAGGTGCTCGGCCTGGTGAAGACCGAGAACGAGGCGCTGGAGGTGATCGTGGCGCTCGTCCAAATGTATCGCGAGCAGGCGCGCTATCTGGAGCGCATCTACAAATGGGCCAAGCGCATCGGCACCGCCGAGATCAAACGGCAGATCCTGGACGACGCCGAGCGCCGCAGGAGTCTCTTCGACCGCTTCGTCTTCTCCCAGAAATTCGCGCAGGTCGACCCGTGGTCGGAGCGTGTCTCCGGCAAGGACAAGCATGAGTTCCGGCCGATGGCGTCGGTTGGATTTGCGGAGGCGGCCGAGTGAGCCGACAGGACAGAAACAACATGAACTGGATCGCAATCGGCTCCCTTTCCGACATCCCACCGCGCGGCGCGCGTTGCGTGGCCGCCCCGCAAGGCAAGATCGCGGTCTTCCGCACGGCCGACGACCAGGTCTTCGCCATCGACGACCACTGCCCGCACAAGGGCGGGCCGCTCAGCCAGGGCATCGTCCACGGCGCTGCGGTGACCTGCCCGCTGCATAACTGGGTGATCTCGCTGGAGACGGGCAAGGCGCTCGGCGCCGACGAAGGCTCGGTCAGGACCATCCCTGTCAAGGTCGAGGGCGAGCGGCTCTTCATCGCGCTTGAAGCGCTGGCCTCGAAAGCGGCCTGAGGCATGGAAGAAGCACGCAAGGTGAGGACCACCTGCCCCTATTGCGGGGTGGGATGCGGCGTGCTGACCGAGATCGCCGCGGACGGCAAGACGACCGTCCGCGGCGATCCCGAGCACCCGGCCAATTTCGGGCGGCTTTGCTCGAAGGGTTCTGCGCTTGCCGAGACGCTCGGCCTCGAAGGCCGTTTGCTGCAGCCGGAAATCCAAGGCAGGCAGACGAGTTGGGACGAAGCGCTCAATCTCGTGGCTTCGAAATTCTCGCAGGCGATTGCCGAGCATGGACCGGACTCGGTGGCCTTCTACGTCTCCGGCCAGCTGCTCACGGAGGATTATTACGTCGCCAACAAGCTGATGAAGGGCTTCATCGGCTCGGCCAATATCGACACCAATTCGCGGCTCTGCATGGCCTCGTCCGTCGCCGGCCACCGCCGCGCTTTCGGCGAGGATATCGTTCCCGGCGTCTATGAGGATTTCGAGTGCGCCGATCTCATCGTGCTCACCGGCTCCAACACTGCATGGTGCCATCCCGTGCTCTACCAGCGCATGCTTGCGGCGCGGAGAGAGCGTGGGACGAAGATCGTCGTCGTCGATCCTCGGCGCACCGCCACGGCCGACGAGTGCGACCTGCATCTGGCGCTCGATCCCGGCACGGACGTGCTTCTGTTCAACGGCCTGTTCGCGCATCTGGTGCAAGCCGAAAAGATCGATGCCGATTTCACCCGCGATTCCACGTCCGGCTTCGACGCCGCGGCCGCGCTGGCCGGTGCCGATGCGCCGTCGATCGCGCGCGTCGCGAAAGGTTGCGGATTGGCTGCCGCCGATGTCCAGGCCTTTTACGATCTCTTCGCCGAGACCGAGCGGACGGTCACTGTCTATAGCCAGGGCGTCAACCAGTCGGCGCATGGAACCGACAAGGTCAACGCCATCATCAACTGCCATCTCGCCACCGGCCGCATCGGCAGGCCCGGCACGGGGCCGTTCTCGGTCACCGGTCAGCCGAACGCCATGGGCGGCCGCGAGGTGGGAGGCCTGGCCAACCAGCTTGCCGCGCATATGGATTTCGCGGATGAGGCCAACATCGACCGGGTCTCCCGCTTCTGGAACGCGCCCGACATTGCGCGGCGCGCCGGCCTGAAGGCCGTGGACATGTTCCAGGCGGTTGCTGACGGCCGCATCAAGGCCCTGTGGGTGATGGGCACCAATCCCGCCGTCAGCATGCCGGACGCTTCGCGCGTGCGCGCCGCTCTGTCCAAATGCGATTTCGTCGCTGTCTCGGATATCACCCGCACCGACACCACACGCTATGCCGACGTTCTGCTGCCGGCGGCCGCCTGGGGCGAGAAGGACGGCACGGTCACCAATTCGGAACGGCGCCTCTCGCGTCAGCGGCCGTTCCTGCCGCCACCCGGCCAAGCGAAAGCCGATTGGCGCATCGTCTGCGAGGTAGCCGCCCGCATGGGTTTTGGCGATGCCTTCGCCTACCGGGCGCCGGCCGAGATCTTCCGCGAGCATGCCGCGCTATCCATCTTCGAAAACAATGGCGAGCGCCTGTTCGACCTCGGCGGGCTCGCCGATCTCAGCGACGCGGACTACGCCGCCTTTGCGCCGCGCCATTGGCCCACGCCGGACCGACACGAGCGCCAGACGAGACTGTTTGCCGATGGCCGCTTCCCGACGCCGGACGGCCGCGCGCGTTTCGTGCCGGTGCGACAGGAGGCAACGGCTTTCACGGTCGATGCCGACTATCCGCTTGCCCTGAACACGGGCCGGCTGCGCGACCAGTGGCATACCATGACGCGCACCGGAAACGTGCCGCGCCTGATGGCGAACACGCCGGAGCCCGCGGTCGATCTCAATCCGGCGGATGCGGCCGCGCACCATCTCAAGGACGGCGACCTCGCCCATCTTTCGACGCGCTTCGGCTTCGTCCGCGCAAAGGTACACCTGACGGAAGCGCAGCGGCGCGGCCAAGCCTTCATGCCCATGCATTGGAGCGGCCATTTTGCAGCCAAGGCTGCGGCGGGTCTATTGTCCTCGCCCGTCACCGATCCGCATTCCGGCCAGCCGGAGCTCAAGCATGTCCCGGCGAGAATCGTGCGCGAACACACCGGCTGGGCCGGTGTCCTCATCACGCGACGCGATCTGCGGCCGACGGGCTTTGTCCACTGGAGCCGGTACGCGGTCGAGGGCGGCTGGGTCTACGAGCTGACCGGAACCGAGCCGCCGGACCAGGGCATTCTCTTGGCACGCAAGCTGCTCGGCGTCCGTCAGCAGGACCAGCTTCTGGAGTACACGGATCGCCGCGGCCTCGCCTATCGCGCCGCTGCGATCGACGAAAGCGGCGCCATGGCCGAAGCCCTGCTGGTTGCCGCTCCGGACCAGTTGCCGATGCGGGACTGGCTGGTGTCGCTCTTGGCCGCGCGCCAGCCGCTGTCGGCCGCCGATCGTCATGCCCTTCTATCAGGTCGCTCGCCGGCGCCGATGCCCGCGATCGGACGGGTCGTGTGCTCGTGCTTCCATGTCGGCGTCAACCAACTCGCCTCGGCGGTCGCTTCGGGGTGCGACAGTCTGGAGGCGATCGGCTCGACGCTGCGCGCCGGTACCAACTGCGGCTCGTGCCGCTCTGAGATCAGGGCCATCATCGACGCCCGTCAGGTGCAGGCGGCGGAGTGAATCAGAAGGCCACTCAGATCACCGCTTCCTCGAGGAGCGGCTCGTTGCGCGGGATGCGCTCGTAGCAGAACGGCGACAGGTCGAGCGTCTGGAAGGCGCCATGCAGGATCAGCTCGGACACCGCCCGGCCGACGGCCGGCGACTGCTGCAGGCCGTGCCCTGAGAATCCGTTGGCGAACATGAAGTTCTTCACTTCCGGGTGGAAGCCGACGATGCCGTTGTGGTCGAGCATGTTGTATTCATAGTGACCGGTCCAGCTCGTCTGGACCTTCAAGGCGTCGAAGGCCGGAATGCGGTGCCACAGCGCCGGCCAGATGTAGTCGTCGAACTCCTCGAAATGCATGTCGAAGTCGTCGTAATCGGCTGGCCCGTCGCCCTGCGGCGTGTTGCCGGTAAGGAAAAGCTCGCCCTCGGGACGCACGAACGTGCCGGAAAGATCGATGACATTGGGCATCCGGCCCGGGATCGGGTTGGCGCTGGCGAACACGAAGCTGTAGCGCTTGTAGGGCGCGACCGGGATGGATAGCCCGGCCATGGCAGCGACCTGTTGCGCTCGTGGGCCGGCGGCATTGACCAGGGTTCCGCAGTTGACCGTCTGGCCGGTCGCGAGGCGGGCCGAAATAACTCGGCCCTCGGAGATATCCAGTCCGGTCACCGCATTGTCGATGTACTCGACGCCGCTGCCGCGTGCGGCGCGGCGGAACCCGTTGAGCAGGCCCATGGAATCGAACCAGCCCTCTTCGCGAGCGCCCCAGGAGCCGCCGCCGAGGTCGTCGACATTCAGCCACGGGAAGCGTTCCTTCAGCGGACCGGGTTCGAGGAAGACCGTGTGGGCGCCGAGGCTGCGCTGCAACTCGACCCGTTCGCGCGCCGCTTCCACGCCCTCGGGCGAGCAGCAATAGAGATATCCGTGTTCCTTGAAGCCGAGATCGGGGGCCGGCTCATTCGTGTAAAACGGAGCCATCCGCTCCTGGAAGCCGCGGATGATCTCGATGCCGAACTGGCTGATCTTCACATTGATCGGATTGGAATATTGCTGGCGGATGGCGCTGGTGGAGAGCGCGGTCGAGGAAAACTCGTAGCTCGAGTCGCGCTCGACCACGAGGATCGAGGCGCGGTTGCCCAGCGCGTGACTCAGCCAATAGGCCGTCGACGAGCCGATGACCGCGCCGCCGACGATGACGATGTCATACGCGCTGCGCGAAGGTGCCTTGTAGGGAGGGATTGCCACGGCTGTCTCCGCTCTACTGGTTGAACGATGCGATCAGGGCATCCGAGCCCCGCGCCAGCAAGCCGAGATCGGATCCGACGGCAAACATGGTGAAGCCGTCGGCGAGATAGCGGTCCGCGTCGGCCTTCATCGGCGCCAGGATGCCGCTGGCTTTGCCTGCCGCAGCCGCGGCCCTGCGCACGGATGCGATCGCCTCCTGCACATGCGCCGCGCCGGGATTGCCCATCGCGCCCATATTCGTGGAAAGGTCACCGGGGCCTACGAAGAGAACATCGACCCCGTCGACCGCCGCGATCTCACTGGCATTGGCGACGCCGGTCTCATCCTCGATCTGCACGGCCAGAAGCTGCTGCTCGCGGGCCTTGGCATGATAGCCGGCGATGCGGCCGAAGGCGTTGCCGCGGTGGCCGACCGAGAAGCCGCGGAAGCCGCCCGGAGCATAGGTCATCGCCGCGACGATGCTGCGCGCCTGATCCGCCGTCCGCACATTCGGGATCATCAGGCTGCGGGCGCCGATGTCCAGCGCCTGCTTCATCAAGTTGGCATCGTCCGACGGCAGGCGCACCACGGCTTCGCAGGCAAATGCCGCCGCCACCTGAAGCTGCGCCATGATGCTGCGCAAATCGTTCGGGCTGTGCTCGCCGTCGATCAGCAGCCAGCCTGCTTCGGAGCCCGCCACGACCTCGGTGGTGAGGGCCGATGCCAGCGAACACCAGATGCCGATATGAGCCCGGCCGGCCTGTGCGGCCGCCTTCAGCGAATTGACGCGCTCCTGCATTTGCGTTCGATCTCCAGCTGGAAAAAAGATGCATTGAAATTTGTATGATGTCCTATATCATATGTCTTACTTGAGCCGCAAGACGCTCTGACGCCACGCGGGAGTTCGGGCATGAAAATTGGCTTCATCGGACTTGGTGTCATGGGCGCGCCGATGGCGCGGCACCTCGCCGATGCCGGGCACGAGATCGTCACGGGCAGCGCGGACGCCGACCATTCGTCCCTCGTGCGAACCCTCGAGGCCCTGAGCGATCATGAACTGTCAACGGAAAAGGAGTGAACCGATGCGCGGAACCGGCAAGGCCGACGTTTTCGTGATGCTGGCCCATCCCGTGGGCCACGCGAAGAGTCCCGGCATCTTCAACGATATCTTCGAGCAGAAGGGGCTCGACAGCCTGATGGTGCCGCTGAGCTGCCGTCCGGAAGATTTCGACACGTTTTGGGCCGGTATCACCGCGGTCGAGAACATCCGCGGCGTCATCATCTCGGTGCCGTACAAGGTCCCGGTCTACCACAAATGCGCGGCGGCTCACGACCGCGCCGCCCGCGTGCAGAGCGCCAACTCGGTGCGCCGGCAAGCGGATGGCAGCTGGTACGCCGACAATTTCGATGGCGTCGGCTTCATCGACGGCTTGAAGGCAGGCGGACACCAGATCGCCGGCAGGCGCATCCTCCAGGTCGGCGCCGGCGGCGCCGGATCGTCGCTGACCTACTGCCTGGCCGAGGAAGGCGCGGCGGAAATCCGCCTGGCCGACATTGACAAGGAGCGTGCGCAAAAACTCGCTTCGCTGGTCAACAAGTCGTTCCCCAATTGCCGCATCGAGGTTGGAGAACCCGATCCGTCCGGAATGGACATGGCGATCAACGCCACGCCGTCCGGCCTGAAGCCCACCGATCCGCTGCCGATGGATGTAAGCAGGCTGACGCCGGAGATGACGGTGGTCGACATCATCATGGAGCCGGCCGAGACGGCCCTGCTCAAGGCGGCAAAGGAGATCGGCTGTCGCATCCAGCCCGGACGGCCGATGATGGATTTCCAGGTCGAAGCCATGGCCGCATTCTTCGACATCGAGCGGAAGGACCGCCGCAATGGCTGAGACGTCGACAGCCGTCGTCATCGGCGGCACGTCCGGCATCGGCCGCGCCATCGCGCTGCGCTTCGCCGAGGACGGCTATCAGGTGGTCGTCGCCGGCCGCGATACCGTCCGAGGTAAGGAGGCGGCCGCCGCCTGCGAGAGTGCGGGCGCGCCACGCGCCATCTTTGTCCAGACCGATGTCGGCAGTCCCGCATCCGTCGAAGCGCTGGCGCAGTCTGTCAGCGACGCGTTCGGCACACCTCACGTCGTGGTCAACTGCGCCGGCATCCTGCAGAGCGGCAAGCACGTGCTCGACCAGGATCTCGACGAGGACGAGAAGATGTGGCGGATCAACTACCGCGGCACGCTGCTCGGCTGTCAGGTGTTCGGGCGGCTGATGTCGGCCGCCGGGCGCGGCGCGATCCTGAATGTCGGCTCGCTCGCCTCTTTCGCGCCGCTGTCGCTGCCGGCCTACACGCCCGGGAAACACGCGGTGCTGGCGCTGACGCAGATCCTGGCGGCCGAGCTCGGTCCACACGGCGTTCGCGTCAATGCGGTCGCGCCGGGTTACACGCTCTCGGATGGGCTGAAGGCCAGGATCGCCAAGGGCGAGCGCAATCCGGAAGCGATCCAGGCCACTACGGCGCTGCGCCGCTTCGTCGAGCCGCGCGATGTCGCCGCGGCGGCCCTGTTCCTCTGCTCCGATCGCGCCGCCTCGATCACCGGCGTCACGCTTCCCGTCGATGCCGGCTGGCTCGTTCAGGCGCCTTACACGCAGTATCTGCAGGGCAACCCCATCCGGCAGACGCCGGTTTGAATGGTCTTGCCGGATCGGGCATCATCCCGAATCTGAACTTGAACGGACGGACCTAAATGACGAAGCGCAAGCCGCTTTCCACCGTCGTGGCGGAGAGCCTGGCCGAAAAAATCCGCTCCGGTGAGTTGCAGCCCGGCGCGCAACTGCCGACCGAGGCGGAGCTTTGCGCGGAGTATGACGTCAGCCGCACCGTCGTGCGCGAAGCGGTGGCGCGGCTGCGCTCGGAAGGCATGGTGGTGCCGCAACAGGGGCGCGGCATGTTCGTCAGCGAAACGCCGGTGCCGCGCAATTTCTCGATACCGGACGAGGCGCTCCGGACTTTGCCGGAAACCATCGCGCTGCTCGAGCTCAGGTTGAGCGTCGAAGTCGAATCCGCAGGGCTCTGCGCGGAACGCCGCACCGACAAGGAGGCCCGCGATATCCGGGCCATGATGGATGAGATCGACGCCCGGCAGGCCGACCCCGCCGCCGTCCAGATCCACTACGACTACGATTTCCATCTCGCGATCGCCAAGGCTGCGCGCAACGAATTCATCCACGGCTTCCTCGCCTATCTCGGGCCGATGATCGTGCCGCGTCTCCAGCTCGGCTATGTGGTCGAGCCGACGCTCAAGGACAGTTACTACGCGCGCATCCACAGCGAGCACAAAGCCATCGTCGACGCCATCGAAAGGCAGGACGGCGGCAAGGCCCGCCAGGCCATGCGCAAGCATCTGCACAACAGCCTGGGACGCGTGCGCGCCCTGGCGCGGGCTTCAGGCGTCGAAGCAACGGACGCGGAGCAAAAGGCTGCCGCGGCCTCGCTCTTCACCAAAATGAAAAGGCCTGTGCCGACGGCCGGATAAGCGGCGACGATTTCGATCCCTTCGCGCGGGCGCTGAATGCGGCCTGCCCGGGCGATCGCGAAAGCCGTGTTTTTGTTCCACCGACGGCCGAGAACCCTTCCCCGCGCGCCGAAGGCATTGTTTTCCCTTGGTTTGCAGCCCCTGGAGATCGCGTAGGCAGCGTGGAATGTTTCACTGCCGGAAAGCCTTTCGAAAGTTTATCTTTCCTTTTTGCTGCTTTTCTTGGTTTCGCGGCATCGGCCAAGGCCTGCACACTGACGGTCAGGCAATCGGGGAAGCTCAGATGACGACAGCCTTCATCACTGGTGCGACGAGCGGCATAGGGCGAGCCATCGCCATCGCGTTGAGCGACGCGGGCTACGACGTCTATGCGGTCGGCCGCAGCCAGGCGGCGCTGAAAGAGCTGCAGGCCGAGCGTCCAGGCATCATCCCCATTGCCGTCGACGTCACCGACCGCGAGGCGTTGGAATCGGTCCTTGCCGATCTCACCATCGACGTGCTGATCAACAATGCCGGCATCATGCCGCCTCTTGGCAACTTCGCCGACATGAAGATCGCCGACATCGATACCACGCTGGAGGTGAACCTCAGCGCGGCGATCCTGCTCACCCGTCTCGTCGTGCCGCAGATGCGCGAGCGCCAATCCGGCCACATATTGTTCACTGGCTCCATCGCGGGCCACGCTGCATTTTCCAACATTGCCGTCTATGCAGCCACCAAGGCGGCGATCTCCGGCTTTGCCGCCGCGCTGCGCGCCGATCTCTCCCCGTCCGGCATACGCGTCACCGAGATCGTCGCCGGCCGTGTCGAAACGCAGCTCTACAAAGACATCCTAGACGCCGACGCCCGGGCGGCGATGTACGCCGGAAAGGTGGTGCAGCCGGACGACGTGGCCAGGATGGTCGTCGCGCTGCTCGCCTTGCCCGCATGGGCCGACGTTACCCGTTTCGACATCATGCCGACCTGGCCGACTTCGCCGAGCGGCACCAAGTAAGGAAGACTGGAATGAAAGACCTTTCCGTTCTGATCGTTGGCGGCGGCGCCGGCCTCGGCGCGCTTCTTGCCCGCATGGCCGTGGAGGCCGGGGCGGCCAAGATCGGCATCATTGACATCAATCAGGATGCCGCCGAATCCGCGCTGGAGTCCGCAAAGGCCAAGGGCCTGCCGACTGCTACCGCAACGTGCGACATCCAGATCGGCCCGCAGTGCCATGCGGCCTTCGATGCCGTCGTTGAAAAGCTCGGACGCGTCGACACGCTGATCAACTGCGCCGCGATCTATCCCCGCCGACCGCTCCTCGAAATCTGCGACGCCGAATGGGACGCTTCCAACGGCATCAACATCAAGGGCACCTACCACATGATGGTGGCGGCCGTTCGCCACATGCAGGCGCAGGAGCCGAAAGCCCATGTGCGCGGGCGCATCGTCAATCTGACCTCGGTCGACGCCTTCAAGGCGCATCCGCAGAACGCCCACTACGCAGCGACCAAGGCTGCCGTCGTCAGCCTGACGCGCTCCTTCGCCCATCACGTCGCCAAGGACGGCATCCTGGTGAACTCCGTAGCGCCGGCCGGCATGGCCACGGAGAAGGCAAAGGCCCTCGGCTTCCTCGATGAGCTCGCCAAGGCAAGCCCGCTCGGCCGCGGCGCCGAGCCCACCGAGATCGCCGAATGGGTACTGATGACCGGCGGACCCAAGAACACCTACATGACCGGCGAAAACGTAATTGTCTCAGGCGGTTACATTTACGCGTAAATCGAACTTCAGAAGCCGGCGGCATCTGAAACACAGCAGTGCATGATCAACGGAGTCTCGAACGAAAGGAGGCGGACTTCACCATGACCGGCAAGCTTCGCCTTCCTTCGCTGAATGCGCTTCGGGTCTTCCACGCCGTCGCGCAGCACAAGAGCTTCCGGCAGGCTGCCGATGAGCTCTTGGTGACGCCGCAGGCCGTCGGACAGCAGATCAAGCTCTTGGAAGACACGCTTCAGGTGACGCTGTTCGAGCGCAAGGGCCGGTCGATCGAGCTGACCGAGTCGGCGATCCTTCTCTCGCACTACGTCAAGGCCGGCTTCGACGAGTTTTCGGAAGGCGTTCGCCGCGTCACCAAATCGAACTACCGGGACCGCATCAATCTCAATGCGAGCCCATATTTCGCCACGCACTATCTGCTGCCCAGGCTTTCGCTGTTTCGCGAGATCCTGCCGGGCGCGGACCTTCGCCTGACGACGATGGTCGACCTGCCCGACTTCGGACGCGACGACATCGATATGACGGTGCAGTGGGGTTACGGCAACTGGCCGGACTACGAAACCACGCTGCTGGTGCCGGACCCGAAGATCATCTGCTGCACGCCGGCGATCGGCGAGAAGATCAAGTCGGCGCAGGATCTGACGCGGTTCACGCTACTCGACACGGTCAAGTCGAAGCGCCTGTGGCCGGACATATTGCATCACCTCGGAGTGGAGCTGACGGAGGGCGACCGCAGCGTCAGCTTCGACGACGCGGCGACCATGCGCCGGGCGACCCTGCAAGGCATCGGTGTGGGCCTGGTCTCCGTCATCGACGCCGAGGAGGATTTCCGGTCTGGCACGCTGGTGGCGCCGATCGGCCGCGACGCCATTGCCGATATGAGACCGGAGGAGGTCCCCGGCTTCTACCTTGTCGTCCCGCGCGGGCATCTGCGCGTGAAGGCGGTGGCCGCCCTCCATCGATGGCTGGCTCAGCAGGATTGGCGAAGCGATCTCAAGATTTCCCTGCCGAAACCGACCCCGCTTTCCGACTAGGAGCGGGGCTTCGCGACCGGGCTCCGAAAGGCATCTTGCGGGGCTCCAACAACAAGAAACGGAACAACCTCAACAGTGGAGACAACAACATGAAAATGATGCAATGGGGGGCCGCGGCCCTGGCCGTTGGCCTGGTTCATTTTGCGGCGCCGGCCGAGGCCGCGAGCGGTAAGACGCTCCAAACCGTTAAGGCACGCGGCGTGCTCAACTGCACCGGCCATGACGGCTCTTATCTCGGCTTTGCCGAGGTGGACGACAAGGGCAACTGGAAAGGCATGGACATCGACCTCTGCAAGGCGGTGGCGACCGCCGTGTTCGGCGATCCGGCGAAGCTGAAAGTCGTTCCGATCAGTTGGGCCCAGCGCTGGCCGTCCCTGCAGTCGGGCGATGTCGACATTGTCATCAAGGCCTCGGGCGGCACGCTCAGCCGCGATACCGAGCTGGGCCTGCAGTTCTCGATGTCCTATTATCTCGGCACGACCAAGGTGATGGCGCACAAGGAGCTCAATCTCAAGTCCCTCAAGGACGCCAACGGTGGCTCCATCTGCATTCCGGCTGGAACGACTATCGAGCAGCAGGTTGCCGCCTATGCGCAGAAAGTCGGGATCAAGCTGGAACCGGTCGTCATCGAAAAGACGGAAGAGCTTGAGCAGGCATACTTCTTGGGCCGCTGCGACATGTACGCCCAGTGGGGTCCGACGCTCGCCATCGCGCGTGTCGCCAAGGGCAAGGTCGACGAACACGTGATCCTGCCCGATGTGATCGCGGTCGAGCCCGAAGTGATGATCGTTCGGCAAGGCGACGACAACTGGGTCGACGTTGCCAACTGGACGCTCTCCGCCCTGCTCTTCGCCGAGCAGGAAGGCATCACGTCCAAGAATGTCGACGAGATCAAGGCCAAGCCGACGTCGCCGGCGGTAGCCAAGCTCCTCGGTGCCGCGCCAGGCATGGGCAAGGGTCTCGGACTTCCCGACGACTGGGCCTACAACGTGATCAAGAAGGTCGGCAATTACGGCGAGATCTTCGAGCGCAATCTCGGCAAGGAGTCGCCCTACAAGATGGATCGTGACCTGACCAACCTCTGGAACAATGGCGGCGTCCTGTTCCCGCTGGTGATCGACTGATCCACCTGAGCAGCCAAATCGCACCGTTTGGCGCCGCGGAAATGCGGCTGGAACGGATTTGAACGCACGCCGCCTCCGCCCTGCTCCTGCCGGGCGGAGCCGGCGGCAATTCAGGAAGGATTGGCAGATGGTCAGCCTGCTGAGAAATCAGAAGGCCCGCAACGTTTTGTTGCAGGTTCTCTATGTCGGCTCGCTTGCCGCGCTGGTGCTTGCCGGCGTGATGATCGCGCGGCGCAACCTTGCAGAGCAAGGGATCACTTCGGGATTCGACTTCTTGTATAAATCGACGGGCTGGGATGTGAACTTCTCGCTCCTGCCCGCCACGGCCAATGACCCCTATTGGTGGTTCTTCCTCATCGGGATCATCAACACGCTGTTCCTGGGCAGCGTCGGACTGATCCTGGCAACGGTCGTCGGGACGATCGTCGGTCTGGCGCGGACTTCCTCCAACGAATTGGCGCGACTGCTCGGCCGCACCTATGTCGATATCTTCCGCAACATCCCGCTGATCCTCCAGGTCTTCTTCTGGTACGCGATCATCACGCACCTGCCGACGCCGCGCGCCGCGCACGAAGCCTGGGGCATGCTGCTGACCAGCCGCGGGCTCTACGTCCCTGCTCCCAATGTCGGCGGAGTGGCAATGGCGCTGGCCATCTTGACGGTGATCGCCGCTGTCGTGCTGCCGGTCTGGCTGGGCAGGACATCGCGCCTTAGCCAGCCGATCGGCAAACGGCTCGCCATCCAGCTCGCCGGTATGGCAGCGGCGCTTGCCTGCGCGGTCCTCGTCCTGCTAGTTGCTCGTCTGCCTGACGCACCGCTGCTCGACTTCCCTGCCCTGCAAGGTCTCAACCTGAAGGGCGGCCTGCGCATTCCACCGGAGTTTTCCGCGCTTGCGATCGCCATCGCCATCTATGGCGGGTCGTATATCGCTGAGATCGTGCGTGGCGGCTTCAAGGCCATCGGCAAGGGCCAGGTGGAGGCGGCGCTCTCGATGGGCCTCAGCCCATGGCGGGTCTTCACGCTGGTCAAGCTGCCGCTTGCTCTGCGCGCCATGCTGCCGATCCTCGCCAACCAATATGTCTGGCTGATCAAGGCAACCACGATGGGCATCGCAGTCGGGTTCACCGACTTCTTCATGGTCGTGGCGCTGACCATCAACCACTCGGGCCAGACGCTTGAGGCGATCGGTATCCTGATGGCGGGCTTCCTGACCATCAACCTCAGCCTGGCCGCCGTGTTCAACCGTATCAACAAAGCAATCGCCCTCAAGGGCAATCAACTGAGGGGATGAGAGATGGAGATGGTCATTGTCGCTCCGCCTGCTCCCGGAAGGCTCGAGGATCTGAGACGGCGCTTCTTTGCGACGCCGCTTCAGGCCTTGTTGTCACTGGCCTCCCTAGCGATCATGGTTTTTCTCGCCTGGAACCTGCTCAACTGGGCGATCTTCTCGGCTGTCTTCACGACAAGCGGCGGCCCGGAGGCCTGCCAGGCGGCGGCAGGTGCCTGCTGGTCGGTCATTGCTGCAAGATGGCGGATTATCCTGTTCGGTCTTTATCCTTTCGAGGAGCAGTGGCGCTCGGCGCTGGCCTGCGTGACCGTGGTGGTCATGACGGTGCTGAGCTGCATACCGGCCTTCTGGACCGGACGCCGCATCGCGCTCGTATGGGGGGCCGGAGCAGTCCTCTATTACGTACTGATGAAAGGTGGCGTGCTTGGTCTTACCTATGTCGGCGAGGAAGCCTGGGGCGGACTGGCACTGACCCTTTTCATCTTCGTGACCAGTTGCCTGATCGGCTTCCCGCTGGCGATCTGCCTGGCTTTGATGCGCCGGTCAGAACTGCCCTGGATTTCCCGCACCACCGGTATCATCATCGACGGGGTGCGTTCGCTGCCGCTGATCTCGATCCTCTTTACCTTCGCCATCGTCCTGCCGTTCGCGCTGCCGCAGTGGCTGGCGGGCGACAAGCTCTACCGGGTGATCCTGGGCTCCGCCCTGTTCTTCTCCGCCTACCAGGCAGAGATCGTCAGAGGCGGCATGCAGGGCGTTCCGAACGGACAGGCGGAGGCCGCCATGGCACTTGGCATGAGCTATTGGCAGCGCATTAGCCGCATCCTTCTGCCGCAGGCCATGCGCAACGCGCTGCCGGCCACGATCAACCAGTTCGTGATCTCGTTCAAGGAAACCTCGCTGGTGGTCATCGTCGGCTTCTTCGAGATCCTGGCCTCCGGCAACGCCGCCTACGGAACCGGCGAGTGGCGGTTCGCCTATATCGAAGTCTACGCCTTCATCGCCTTCATCTATTTCGTCTTCGTCTTCAGCCTGTCCCGCTACGGCGCCTTCCTCGAACGGCGCATGTCGGTCGGCGAACGATAGGGAGGCGCGCAAATGATCTCAGGCAATGCGACCGAGTCCGGCGGACCTGCTGTCCGCATCGAAAACCTCGACAAATACTACGGCTCGTTCCACGCGCTGCGGAAGGTGAACCTGTCCGTGGAACGCGGGGAGAGGATCGTCATCTGCGGTCCCTCCGGCTCCGGCAAGTCGACCATGATCCGCTGCATCAACCGGCTCGAACAGCACAATGGCGGCCGCATCACCGTGCTTGGCACCGAGCTCAACGACGATGTCGGCAACATCGACGAGATCAGGCGGGAGGTCGGGATGGTGTTCCAGCACTTCAACCTGTTCCCGCATATGACGGTGCTGGAAAACTGCATGATCGCGCCGATGATCGTGCGCAAACGGCCGCGAACGGAAGCCGAGGCGACCGCCCGGCGCTATCTGGAGAAGGTCCGCATTCCCGAGCAGGCGATGAAGTTTCCCGGCCAGCTCTCCGGCGGCCAGCAGCAGCGGGTGGCGATCGCGCGGGCGCTCTGCATGCAGCCGCAGATCATGCTGTTCGACGAGCCGACCTCGGCGCTCGATCCGGAAATGATCGCGGAGGTGCTGGACGTCATGGTCACGCTTGCCTCCGAAGGCATGACGATGATCTGCGTCACGCACGAGATGGGGTTCGCGCGCCGGGTCGCCGACCGGGTGATCTTCATGGACGGCGGCGAGATCGTCGAGGAGGCGCCGCCGGAGGAGTTCTTCACCTCTTGCCGGAACGAGCGCACGCGGCAATTCCTGTCGCAGGTACTGGGTCATTGAGCCGGGCGACACACCTGTCTATACGCGGCTCGTCGCACATCGCAGGTATCCGAATGGCTGATCCCGTTAGCGCACTGCAGGCAATTCTCGGACCGAAAGGCTGGCTTTCGGGCATTGACGCCGAGCCCTATCAGCGCGACTGGCTCAACCGCTATGGTGTCGCGCCTCTGGGCGTTGCCAGGCCCGCCAACACGGCCGAAGCTGCGGCAGTCGTAAAGGCATGCCGGGAGGCAGGACTTGCCGTTGTGCCGCAAGGCGGAAACACGGGCCTTTGCGGCGGCGCCGTCGCCAATCAATCGAATGCGGTCATCGTCTCGCTTTCGCGCATGGCGGCGATCGGCGAACCGGATCCGGAGAGCGGATCGATTGTCGTCGAGGCTGGCGTCGTGCTCGCCGCCTTGCACGAGGCGCTGGAGCCGCACGGCCTGATGTTTCCGATGCATCTCGGAGCGGAGGGCAGCGCTCGGATCGGCGGCCTGATCGGCACCAATGCGGGCGGCAGCCAGGCTTTCCGATACGGGATGATGCAGGACCTTGTGCTTGGCCTCGAAGTCGTGACCCCGGACGGCGCGGTGTGGGACGGGCTTCGCGCGGTGCAGAAGGACAATGCCGGCTATCAGCTGCGCAAACTTTACTGCGGCGCCGAAGGCACGCTTGGCATCGTGACGCGCGCGCTATTGCGGCTCTATCCCACCCCACGCCAGCAAGCGAGCGCGCTTCTGGTGATGTCCGACTTCGCCGCTGCCGTTTCCTTCGGCGCCTACCTCCGCGGCGAGGCCGGCGAGTTCCTTGCCGGCCTCGAATTCTTCTCCGATGTCGGCCTGGCGCTGGCGCTCAAGCACTTGCCCGATCTCGCCTATCAGTTGGAGACAAGAGGCGATGTCTACCTGCTCGTCGAGCTGGCCTCGGGGTCGACGCGAGTCCCATTGGACGAGATCCTGAATTCGGCGCTGGAATGGGGCATGGAGCAAGGCCTGGTTGTGGATGGCGCGCTGGCCAATTCGGGCGCGCAGCGGGCGCAGTTCTGGCGCCTGCGCGAGGAACAGCCTGAGGGGCAGCGGCTGGAGGGCGAGCAGCTCAAGCACGACATCTCGGTGCCGCCAGGCGCGATCGCGCGTTTCATCGAAGCCGGCGCAAAACTCTGCGACGACATCCTGCCCGGCGTGCGGATCAACCCGTTCGGGCATCTCGGCGACGGCAACATCCACTACAATCTGTCGCCGCCGGAAGGCCGCGCCGATTTCGATGGTAAGGCCGGACAGTTCGCCGAGGCGCTGGCATCGCTCGCCACGGACATGGGCGGCAGCTTCGCAGCAGAGCATGGGCTTGGGCGGGCAAAGATCGCCATGGCTGACCGGAACAGAGGTCCGGTGGAGCGCGAGCTCATGGCGCGGCTGAAAGGCGCCTTCGATCCGCTGGGAACGATGAATCCCGGCGTTCTGGTGCACTCGCCACAGTAAAGAAAAACTTTCGAATAGACCGCATTTCTTGATTTCGCCCCGGTCCACCGGAGTGCAGGTATAGTCCGAAAAGCAGGCTCGGTTCGCCTGCCGCCAGCGTAAGAGGATGTCGAAGCATGGTCCGCAATGGCGGTCGCCTTCTTGTCGAGTGCCTGATCGCCCTCGGAGCGAGCAAGAGCTTCGGCGTTCCCGGCGAGAGCTATCTGGCCGTCCTCGATGCGCTGCACGACACGCACGGCAGGCTGGATTATGTGCTTTGCCGCAACGAAGGCGGCGCGGCGTTCATGGCCTCGGCCTACGGCAAGCTGACGGGCTCACCGGGCATCTGCTTCGTCACGCGCGGCCCTGGCGTGACCAATGCCAGCATCGGCGTCCACACGGCCATGCAGGACAGTTCGCCGATGATCCTGTTCGTCGGCCAGGTCGGCACCGACATGAAGGGGCGCGAAGCGTTCCAGGAGATCGACTACCGGGCGGTGTATGGGACTGTCGCCAAATGGGCGGTCGAGATCGATGACGTTTCGCGGCTACCCGAGATCGTGGCGCGTGCCTGGACCACCGCCTTGACCGGGCGGCCCGGTCCCGTCGTGGTCGCGCTGCCCGAAGACATGCTGACGACCGCGACCGAGGCGGGACCGCTCAGTGGTCCGGCAGCGATTTTCGAAGCCGCCCCGGCGCAGGATGCGATTAATTCGGCGTTCAAGATGCTGGCGGCAGCCGAAAAGCCGGTCCTTCTCATGGGCGGCGCCAATTGGACGGCGGACGGACGTGCTGCGCTCCAGGCTTTTGCCGAAGCCTCCGACATCCCCGTCGTCGCCGCCTTCCGCTACCAGGACCAGTTCGACAACCATTCGCCGGTCTTCGTCGGCGAGGCCGGCGTCGGCATGGTGCCGCACGTGAAAAACCTGATCCGCGACGCCGACGTGATCCTGGCCGTCAATGTCCGCTTCGGCGAGATGACGACGGACGGCTACACGTTGCTGGAAGTTCCCGTGCCGCACCAGAAGCTGATCCACGTGCACGGCTCCGATCGCGAGATCGGCAAGATCTATGTGCCCACGATCGGCATCCATGCCGGCCCGAACGCCTTCGCCAAGGCGCTTACCCCGGTCAAGGGCGCCTGGGCCGATTGGCGCGTGGCGGCGCGCAAGGCCTATGAGGGGACCTTCACTGCGCCCGTGCAGCCCGGCCCCGTCGATATGGTCGCGGTCAGCGCCTGGCTGCGTGAAACCCTTCCGGCCGATGTCATCCTCACCAATGGCGCCGGCAATTTCACGGTATGGCCGAACAAGTTCTTCAAGTTCGGGCCGAAAGCGCGGCTGCTTGCTCCACAATCGGGCGCCATGGGCTACGGCCTGCCGGCGGCGATCGCTGCGAAGGTCGCTTTTCCGGAACGCACGGTCGTCTGCTTTGCCGGCGACGGCGACTTCCAGATGAACTGCCAGGAGCTTGGCACCGCCATGCAGGCCGGCGCGCAGCCGATCGTGCTCATCATCAACAACGGCATCTACGGCACGATCCGCGCGCATCAGGAGCGCAACTATCCGGCCCGCGTTTCCGGAACCTCGCTCGAGAACCCTGACTTCGTGACGTTGGCAAAGGCCTACGGCTTCCATGCCGAGCGGGTCGAATCCACGCAGGATTTCGCGCTGGCGTTCGAGCGGGCGCTGAAGTCCGCGTCCGGCGCCGTCCTCGACATCGCCGTCTCGCCCGAAGCGCTCACGCCCCGGCAGACTCTTTCCCAGATGCGCGACGCAGCACTCGCTTCCCAGAAGGCCAAGGCATGACCTCCAGAACTGACGACATCCGTCTCGGCGCGGACATCGGCGGCACCTTCACCGACATCGCCCTCGACGTCAGGGGGGCGATGTTCTCCACCAAGGTGCTGACCAACTACGCGGCGCCCGAGCAGGCGATCCTCGACGGCATCGCCGTCGTCATCCGCGATGCCGGCATCTCGTCCGCCGAAATCGGCATGATCATCCACGGTACCACGCTCGCCACCAACGCGCTCATCGAGCGGCGCGGCGCGAAGACCGCGCTGGTCACGACGGAAGGATTCCGCGACGTGATCGAGATGCGGACCGAAAACCGCTTCGAGCAGTACGACCTCAGCCTGCAATTGCCGACGCCGCTGATTCCGCGCGAGGATCGCTTCACGGTCAGGGGCCGCATCGGCGCCGAAGGCCAGGAATTGCAGCCGCTCGACGAAGCTGCCCTGGAGGATATTGCTGACCGGATCGCCGCCGGCGGCTTCGGCTCGGTGGCGATCGGCTTCATCCACGCTTACGCCAATCCGGACCACGAACGCCGGGCCCGCGAGATCCTTTCCAGAAAGCTCAGTATCCCGATTTCGATCAGCGCGGAAGTCTCGCCGCAGATGCGCGAGTTCGAGCGCTTCAATACGGTCTGCGCCAACGCCTATGTGCGGCCGCAGATGGCCGACTATCTCGCCCGTCTCCAGACGCGCCTGAAGGACATGGGCGCCGACTGTCCGGTCTTCATGATCCATTCCGGCGGCGGGCTGATCTCGGTGGAGACCGCGTCGGAATTCCCTGTCCGGCTGGTCGAATCCGGTCCAGCCGGCGGCGCCATCTTCGCCGCCGACATCGCCAGGCGCTTCGGCCTGGAAAAGGTCGTCTCCTACGACATGGGCGGCACCACCGCCAAGATCTGCCTGATCGAGGACTACGCGCCGCGCACGGCGAGAACCTTCGAAGTGGCGCGCACCTATCGCTTCTCCAAAGGCTCCGGCATGCCGATCTCCATTCCCGTGATCGAGATGATCGAGATCGGCGCGGGCGGCGGCTCCATCGCCTGGGTCGATGCCATGGGCCGCATCCAGACTGGGCCTGAGAGTGCCGGATCCGAACCCGGTCCGGCCTGCTACGGTCGCGGTGGCAAGCGTCCGGCGATCACCGACGCCGACCTCGTGCTCGGCAAGCTCGACCCCGACAATTTCGCCGGCGGCGCGATCAGGCTCGATACCTCGGCCTCCGAACAGGCCATCATGCGCGACGTCGGCGAGCGCTTGTCGCTCAATGCCATGTCGACGGCCTTCGGCATCTGCGAGGTGGTGGACGAGAACATGGCCAATGCCGCCCGCGTCCATGCCGTCGAGAACGGCAAGAACATTTCCGACAATCTGATGATCGCCTTTGGCGGCGCCGCACCGCTTCACGCGGCAAGGCTCTGCGAGAAGCTCGGCATCGACCAATGCATCGTGCCGCGGGGCGCCGGCGTCGGATCGGCGATCGGCTTCCTCAAGGCGCCGTTCGGCTACGAGGCGCTGGCGTCGAAGCTGACGCGGCTGTCGCGGTTCAAGCCGGCCGAGGTCAACGCCCTGCTCGCCGAGCTCAAGGCCTCCGCCGAGGGTTTTGTGCGCACCGGCGCCAGCGGCAGGATCGTCTGCGAGATCACCGCCTTCATGCGCTATGCCGGCCAGGGCTGGGAAATCCCCGTGCCGCTGGCGGACGAGCCGTTCGGCGACGATGCCGTCGCAAAGCTCAAGGCGCTGTTCGAGGAGAATTACCAGCGCTTCTTCGGCCGCGCCATCGAAGGGCTCGACGGGCTGGAGATCGAGATCGTCACCTGGTCGGTCAAGGCGACGGATATTCGGCCGGCAGTTGCGAGACACGAACTCACCGCCGGCAGGAAGTCGAGCGAGCCGACAACGACGCGCTCGGTTTTCGATCCGGTCAGCGGCGCGCAGCGCAGCTACGGCATCATCGAGCGCGACACGCTCTGCGCCGGCGATCGGGTGTCCGGCCCGGCGGTCATCGTCGAGCGTGAAACCTCCACCGTCATCACTACGAGTTTCGACGCCGTCATCCAGAGCGACGGCGCAATCCTTCTGATCCGCAAAGGCAGCCAGGCATGAGCGACCCAGGCAAGAACAACATCGCCGAAATCCGCATGCAGGTCATGTGGAACCGGCTGATCTCTGTGGTCGAGGAGCAGGCGCTCACCCTCCTGCGCACCGCCTTCTCGACCTCGGTGCGCGAATCCGGCGACCTCTCGGCCGGCGTGTTCGATCCGCGCGGCCAGATGCTGGCGCAGGCGGTGACCGGCACGCCAGGCCATGTCAACACAATGGCTGAAGCCGTGCTGCACTTCATGAACGAAATCTCGCGCGAGAACATGTTCGAGGGCGACACCTATGTCACCAACGATCCCTGGCAGGGCACCGGCCATCTGCACGACATCACCATGGTGTCGCCGTCCTTCCTGAACGGCGAGTTGATCGCCTTCTTCGCCTGCACGGCGCATGTCGTCGATGTCGGCGGGCGCGGCTTCGGCGCCGACGGCAAGTCGGTCTATGAGGAAGGTATCCAGATCCCGATCATGAAGTTCGCGGAAAAGGGCAAGGTCAATCTCGACCTCGTCAGGATCCTGCGCGCCAATGTGCGCGAGCCGAACCAGGTCGTCGGCGACTTCTATTCGCTCGCCGCCTGCAACGAAGTCGGCCACCGCCGCCTCGTCGACATGATGAAGGAGATCGGGCTCACCTCGCTCGACGGTCTCGGCGAGTTCATCTTCTCGCGCACGCGCGACGCCATGCTCGAACGCATCGAGGCGCTGCCGAAAGGAAGCTGGTCGAACGAACTGGTGACCGACGGCTACGACGAGCCGGTGAAGCTCGCCGCGACCGTTTCGGTCCGTGACGATCATGTCGAGGTCGATTTCACCGGCACCGATCCGATGAGCCGCTGGGGCATCAACTGCCCGATCATCTACAGCAAGGCCTATGCCTGCTATGCGCTCAAATGCATGGTGGCGCCCGACATCCCGAACAATGCCGCCTCCCTCGCCTTCTTCACCGTGTCGTCGCCGGTCAACATCCTGAATGCGGTGCGGCCGGCGCCGGTGGCGCTCCGGCACATCTTCGGCCACATGGTTCCCGATCTGGTGCTGGGGGCGTTCGCCAAGGCGTTGCCGGGAAAAATCCTCGCCGAAGGCGCTGGCGCGCTGTGGAACATCCACATCTCCGCGCGCCCGGTCGCCGGCACATCCGGTCGGCGCGCCGAAGTGCTGATGTTCAACTCCGGCGGCATGGGCGCGCGTCCCGATCTCGACGGGTTGTCGGCGACGGCCTTCCCGTCAGGCGTGCACACCATGCCGATCGAGGCGACGGAGCATACCGGTCCGATCGTCATCTGGCGCAAGGAGTTGCGCCCGAACTCGGGTGGCGACGGCGAATTCCGCGGCGGCCTCGGGCAGATCATCGAGATCGCCGCGACCGACGGCCACGAGTTCGACTTCTCGGCCATGTTCGACCGCGTCAACCATCCGCCGCGCGGGCGCAATGGCGGCAAGCCCGGCGTCGCGGGCGTGGTCAAGTTGGACGACGGCACAAAGATGCGCCCCAAGGGTTGGCAGCATGTGCCGGCTGGGCGCAGGCTGATCCTGGAACTGCCGGGTGGCGGCGGCTATGGCGATCCGGCCAAGCGCAGTGTCGCCGCGCGGGTCAATGACCGATCCAAGGGATACGTCTCGGAGAACGACCGATGAGTTATGTTGCCTCGCGCCTGTCGGTGGTGAAGCCTTCGGCCTCGATGGCGGCCTCGCAGGCCGCAAAGGCGCTGCGCGCCAAGGGTGTCGATGTGATCGACCTCGGGCTGGGCGAGCCTGATTTCCCGACCCCGCTGCACATCATCGATGCCGCGCATTTCGCGGCCAAGGCTGGGCAGACCCTCTACACCGCCGCCGCCGGCACTGCCGAGGTGCGCGAAGCGGTTGCCGGCAAGTTCCGCCGGGAGAACGGGCTGGACTACACGGCCGACGATATCGTCGTCGCCAACGGCGCCAAGCAGATCATCTTCAACGCGCTGATGGCAACGCTGGAGCCAGGCGACGAGGCGATCCTGCCGGCGCCCTATTTCGTCTCTTATCCGGAAATGGTGAAGCTGCTCGGCGGCACGCCTGTCGTCGTCGAATGCCCGGAGACCACCGGCTTCCGGCTGACGCCCGCGCTGCTGGAAAAGGCAATCACACCAAAGACAAAGTGGCTTTTCCTCAACATGCCTGGCAACCCCTCCGGCGCGGTCTATTCGCAATCCGATCTCCAGGCGTTGGGCGCGGTGCTGGCAAAGCACCCGCAGGTGCTTGTCCTCTCCGACGAGATCTACGAGCACATCCTGTTCGACGGGCGCGAATTCGTGTCCTTCGGCAAGGCCTGCCCGGAACTCAAGGACCGCACCCTGATCGTCAACGGCGTGTCGAAATCCTATGCGATGACCGGCTGGCGGGTCGGCTATGCTGCCGGCCCCGCGCCGCTCGTCAAGGCGATGTCGACGATCCAGAGCCAATCCTGCACGTCCGTGTGCTCGATCGCGCAGGCCGCGACGGTCGCCGCGCTCAACGGCCCGCAGGACGAGGTCGCGCGTTTCCGCCAGGCCTTCGAGGCGCGCCGCGACCTGGTCGTGGACGGCATCCGGAAGATCAACGGGCTGACGCTGTCGCCGCCGGAAGGCGCCTTCTATGCCTATATCGGCTGCGCCAGCCTGATCGGCCGCAAGACACCGAAGGGCATCGTCCTGGAGGACGATGCCACTGTGGCGAACTATCTTCTCAACGAAGGCCGGGTGGCGTCGGTGCCGGGCGTCGCCTATGGACTGTCACCCTATTTCCGCATCTCGACGGCGACCAGCGAAGAGGTGCTGACCGAGGCGATCTCGCGGATCAATGCCGCCGTCGCACAAGTGGAGTAGAGAATGCCGCACTACGAACGTATCCTGATCACCGGCGCCGCCGGCCGGCTCGGCTCGCAACTGCGCAAGGGGCTGGTGCCGCTGGCAAGCAAGATCCGCCTGGCGGGGCGCGAACCATTCGGCGATCTTGCCCCTCACGAGGAAGAAGCGGTCTTCGACCTCGCCGACATGGAGGCGACGATCGCCGCCACCAAGGACTGCGATGCGATCGTGCATTTCGGCGGCGCGCCGCTCGAATGCGAGTGGCAGACCATCCTCGATTCCAGCATCCGCGGCTCGTACCACATCTACGAAGGCGCCAGGAAACACGGCGTGAAGCGCGTCATCTATGCATCCTCGGTGCATGCCATTGGCTATCACGAGATCGAGGCGCATATCGGCGTCGACGCGCCGGTGCGCCCCGACAGCCTCTATGGCGTGTCGAAGAATTTCGTCGAAAGCCTCAGCCGGCTCTACTGGGACAAGTTCGGCATCGAGACGGTTTGCCTGCGCATCTTCTCGTCCTTCCCCGAGCCGGCCGACCGCCGCATGCTCTGGTCATACCTCTCCTTCGCCGACTGTGTGCGCCTGGTCGAGGCGTCGCTGACGGCGGCGCGCGTCGGCCACACGATCTCGTTCGGCATTTCCGACAACAAGCTGAAGATGGTCGACAACAGAGGCGCCGACCATCTCGGGTTCATCCCACAGGACAGCGCCGAACCGTTCCGCGCCACAATCGAGGCGAAGACGCCGGTTCCCGATCCGAAAAGACCGTCGGTGAAGTATCTCGGCGGCTGGTTCTGCGAGCTCGGCCATCCGGACGATAAGCCTGCATAAGCTTTCCGGCCGGCATTTCAGTTTGAAATTGCCGACCTGACCTTGCTGGGTGGCAGGCCGAACGTCTCGCGAAACGCCCTGGAGAAATGCGAGGCGTTCTCGAATCCGACTTCGATCGCGATATCAAGCATCGGCGTGCTGGTTTCGAGGAGCAGCTGCTTTGCCCGTTCAAGGCGCAGTCGTTTGTAGATGAGGGCTGGAGAGCTTTTCGTTTTCTCCATGAACAAGCGCTCGAGCTGCCGTCGCGACAGACCAACCGAGGCAGCGATCTCGGAAATCGACAGCGTATTCTCGATATTGCTCTCCATCGTGATCAGCGCCGCCTGGAGCCGCGGATCGTCGCATTCGATGGCAAGCGGCCTGCGCGGCTGGATGTGCAAAGCCGAGCGTGCCTTGTCGATCTGCAGCACTTCGAGCGCGTTTCGCTCGGCACGTTCGCTGATGTGGCGTCTCACGATCGACGCCGCCATGTCGGCAGCGCTGCTGCCGCCGGCGCATGATCCCCTCGTCCGATCGAGATTGAAAATACGGTCGGCCCTGACTTCGTGATCCGGGAAACGCTGGCGGAACGCCTGGTAATGCAGCCAGCTGACGCAGGTCCGGTGATATTTCATCAGGCCGGCGTCCGCGAGGATGAAAGTACCTGTGCAAACGCCGATCAACGGAACCTTGGCTGCCGCGGCTTTCCTGAGATAGCGGACGGTTTCGTCATCGACCGGGAACTCATTGTTCAGCAGGCCGCCGACGATGACGATGTAGTCGAACAGGCCGGGATCCACGAAATCCGATGTCGGCGCGACCTGCACGCCGCAGCTGGCGGTGATCAGATGTCTGGTGCTCGCCGATATCGTTGAAAAAATCGGCCGCGTCTCGGCCACGACATCGACTGATGTT